>JAJZUN010000293.1 GCA_021848555.1 Pseudomonadota bacterium
TCCCTTGCCCGCCGATTCAGCTGCACGGTAAAGGCGGCAACTGTTGCGGTTGATCGGGGCGGACCGATCACGAGGCAAGCGTCCGTTTCAGTCGACCGGTTCTGGCCGGGGCGGCGCTGACGCCAAGGCCAACGGCCAAGGCGCCGAGAAAAGCAAGCTGAAAGCGGCTTCGGGCAGGCAATGTAGTTCCTGCGCATGTAATCATGAATGAGCGTTTGTGAAGTGCCTTTTCATGTCCGCGACTGTTTCGCGTCGGATTCAATTGGCTGCTTGTAGATGAATACCGACCCGGGGCGATCGTCTCGCGTCTGCAAACTTACATTTCCGCCCAGACTAGTTGCTGCTTCCCGAGCGATTGCCAATCCGAGTCCGCTGCCTTCTCCGGTCGAGTCGGGAAGGCGATAGAAAGCATCGAATACCCGCTCGCTCTCGGCCGGTGGAATACCCGGGCCGTTGTCAATGACTTCGATCACTGCCTCGTTTCCTTCCTGTTCCAGCCGCAGCGTGATCTGTCCGCCTTGCGGCGTGTACTTCAGTGCATTCTCCAGCGCATTGCGCAGCACCAGCCGCAGCGCCTCGGGATCGGCGCGCAGCGAGAATGCACTCACCTCCTGCATGCCCAGATCGATATTTCTGGCCTCCGCCAAGGGAAGAAATTCCGCAATCAATTCGCGCACCAATGCAGAAACGTCCACGTCAGAGCGGGCGCCCGCGCCGGCCTGAAGCCTGGCCAGGCTGAGCAACTGCACCGTCATCTTCTGCGTCCGCTCGATCCCTGCCTGCAGCGGTACCAGGCGTTCGCGTAGAACTTCAGGTGAACCGGCCTGACTCAGGTTTTGTGCCTGAAGCGATAGCGCGGTCAGCGGTGTGCGCAACTCGTGCGCCGCATCGGCGATGAAGCGCCGCTGTTCGGAGACCAGTTTATCGACCCGGACGAGGAGGCGGTTGATGGCCTGGACAAAAGGCGCGACCTCGTCCGGCAGATCCTGCTCAGGCAAAGTAAGCGGCCGGTCCGACTTCTGCCGGTCCAGACCTTCGGTCAGATGCCGCAGCGGAGCCAGCTCGCGTCGCACTATGTGCGCCATCAGCCCGAGCAGCAAGGGTAGCAGCACGAGCAGGGGAATCAGGGTGCGCAAGGCGCTGTTGAGGGCAATCTCGTCCCGGCTGTCCGTGGGCTGGGCAACGACGAGCCTTTCGCCGTTATCGGCGCCGCGCACAAAGACGCGCATGCTGCCCTGGCCTGCTTGCGCTTCCAAGGTATGGAACCCCGGAGCCACATCGCCTGGGAGCCAGGCGGGGCGCGGGCCTTCGGGCAATCGAATAAGCTGGATACGCGACTCGGGGTCCTCGACGGACCGGCCGGCCGCATTCAGCCGCCGCATGTCCGCACGCGCATCGGCGCTCAAGGCCGCGACCTGGCGCAAGGCATCGTCCTGGAATTCCTGCGCCTCCGAATAAGCGAAGTAGAACGAGGCGAGCGAGGCGACGACGCCTCCGCCCAGAATCGCCAGCGCCAGCATTTTCGAGAGATGGCGCTGCAGTGAACGCTTCATGCCGTCTTGTCCACCAGCCAACCGGCGCCGCGCACGTTCTTGATGACATGCGCACCCAGTTTACGGCGCACGCCGTGGATGAGGAAATCGATTGCATTGCTCTCGACTTCCTCGTTCCAGCCGTAGATCCGCTGCTCCAGCTCGGTGCGCGTCAGTATCGTCCCAGGACGCAGCAACAGCGCCTGCAGCAGGGCGAATTCGCGTGCGCTCAGCAGTGCGGCCGCACCCTCGCAATGCGCCTCGCGCGTAGCGGGATCGAGGCTGACGCGGCCGTTGCTCAGGACCGGCGCCGCCTGGCCTCCCTGGCGGCGGATCACCGCTCGCATGCGCGCAAGCAATTCGTTCACGTCGAACGGTTTTACCAGGTAGTCGTCGGCGCCCAGATCGAGTCCCTTGATACGGTCTTCGATGCCGTCGCGTGCCGTGATGACGATGACCGGCAGCTTGCTGCCGGCCAGGCGTAGACGCCGCAGAACGTCGAGGCCGCCGCGTCCGGGCAGGCCGAGGTCGAGCAGCGCAGCTCCATGCTCGCCCAGTTCCAGGGTTCGAGTGGCGGTCTCGCCGTCTTGCACCCAGTCCACGGCGTAGGCCGCGTCCTTGAGCGCGATGGAGACCGCCTCACCTATCATCGGATCGTCTTCGACCAGCAGAATCCGCATCGTTTTCCCTTAGCCTCGCAGGAAGCGTAACCCTCGCCCCGCATTGGTCGGGGCGTGAGGCCGATCATGCACCCGCTTCGCCCTGTCGGACCAGAGCCTACTGGTCAATGGGCGATCCGGGCCGGCTGTTGCCGGAAAAGCGCGATGCTTGCGCTGATGAGCAGCAGCAAAGTAGCCGAGGCGGTAAACCGGCTCATGGCCAGACCGCCTGAATGCACCGGCTTGTCCAGGAGGTCTCCCACGACTGCGCCTAGCGGACGGGTCAGAATGAACGCGGCCCAGAACAAAACGGTGCGCGAAATCTTCGTCCGGTAATAGGCCGCGACGACCAGTAGCAGCAAGGCGCTGAATACGAGCGCGCCGCCCTCATAACCCAGACCGGCCGTGTCGGCCGTCCAATCGCCCAGCGCCGTACCCAGGGTCTGCGAAAACATGATGGTCATCCAGTAGAACAGCTCGGCCCTGGGTGAGCCGATACTACTGATCGACACCGAGCCGAGCGTCCGATACCAGATGAACAGCGAGGCCATCAGCAAAGCAAAAAGCAGCGAGGCGCCGCCGGCATAGCCGATTCCGAGCGAACGGTCGGCGAAGTCAGCCAGTGTCGTCCCGACCGTGGTCGTGGCGATAATCGTGGCCCAGTAGATGGCGGGGTGGAAGCGCTTTGCCTTGGTCTGTGCGATGACCGCGACCAAAAAGACACCGGCGAAGATGCCCGTGCTGATCAGATAGCCCATATGCATCGACATCGAAACGGCATCGCCCCCCGTTTCCCCCAGCGTGGTCGCCAGGATTTTGATGATCCAGAACACCAGCGTGACTTCGGGAACCCGGCTCAGTCCTTCTTGATTATTCATGGTGCAATCCTTTGTTCGGTAATGTCCTTGCGGGTCAAGCTCAGATAAATCACCAGGCTGGTGATGGCGGCAAGGAAGAGCACGCTCGTCTGTACCGTGCCCATCGCGAGTCCACCGTCGGCCGCAGGCTGGGACAGGAAATCGCCACACGCTGCGCCCAGGGGCCGGGTCAGGATGTATGCGATCCAGAACGCCAGAACGCCATTGCGCCGGAACGCGTAATAGGCCAACGCAACCGCGCCGATCATCGCGCTGAACAGCAGCGCCGAGTTGGCGTAACCCAGGCTCATGCGCTCCGCGACCAGGTCGCCCGCTGCCGTGCCGAGGGCAAATGTAAATAGGATGGCCGCCCAGTAAAAGAGTTCCCGGCGCCGCGTGTGAATGGTGTGAATCGACAAGGTTCGCTCGCGCTGATACCAGATCGCGAAAATCAGGGCCAGGGCCAGACCGAAAGCGAGGGTCGTCGTCTGCAGCGGGACGCCGAGCGTGTCGGTCAGATTGTCGGTGATCAGCGTGCCGGCGATGCTGATGAGCACGACCGTCACCCAATATAGCGCGGGCCGGTAGCGCTCGGCGCGTACCTGGGCGATCAGGAACGCCGTCAATAGCCCGGCCATCACGGTCGAGGTGCCGGCAAGACCGAAATGCAGATCGATATTGAGGAAATCGGCCGCCGTCTCGCCGACGGTGGTGGCCAATATTTTGATGATCCAGAAGTACAGCGTGATCTCCGGAACCTTGTTCAGCAGTTGTTTTGCGCTCGTCTCCACGGTGTTGTCCATTGGAATTTTGCGTTGCCCCCATTCATTCAAGGAAATGCCGGGGCACTCGCCCCGGCCAGGTTCAGTCGGCGCGGTCGCCGGCCTCGTCGTTGTCGATCGCGTCGGCACTGGCCGCTATGACCTTGCCGTTTGCGGCATCGACCTTCACGTCCATGACCGACTTGCCCTTCACGACTTCTACGTCGAACACCCACTGCCCCTTGTGGCGTTCAAATTCGGCACGCGACGCCTTGCCGCCGACATGCTGCTCGGCGACAGTCACGGCCTGGCCGAGGCCGATCTTGGCCGCGGAAATGACCAAGGCGTCGTTTTCCGAAGCTTTGGCGGCATAGGCGTTGCCGATGACAGCAGCGGCGGAGAAAGCGGCGAGCGCCGCCACATAGATTTTGCGTTTCATGCTGATCGCTCCTTCAAATTGCGCGGACATTCGCGTGAGCATGAAGATAGCAACCGAGAATTAGGCGAGCATTAGCCCCGTTGAGTCCGCGCTGAGCGTTGACCGATGGCGGAAACCGAACCGCGCAAGCTGTCATCGGTCTGAAATCCAATAGCGTCGCGGTGTTCCGGGTTTTGCTCCTGCTATTCCTCTTCCGGCGGCCGTATTTTTCGAAACAGCGCGAGCAGCAGCAAGTCGTAAGCGATCTTTGCCCCGCCCGCCACCAGCAGCGGCCAGCCGAACGTCGACAGGCTCAGCATCCAGCCTGCGAGGAACGGGCTCAGCGCGGAGGCGAGGCTGCGCGGCACCGAGGTAATGCTCGCGGCGGCAGGCCGCTCCGCCGGCGTCACGATCGCCATCACGTAGGAACTGCGCGTCGGCACGTCCATCTGCGACAACGCGCTGCGCACGAACAAAAGCGCGATCGCGTAACTCAGGCTGGGGACGAACGGCAGCAGGATCAGGCACACGCTCGACGGGATGTGCGTGAATACCATGGTATTCACCAGTCCGAAGCGGCCGGCGACGCGCACGGCAACGAGATAGGA
>JAJZUN010000294.1 GCA_021848555.1 Pseudomonadota bacterium
ACACGGGTAAATCCACCTTCTTCAACCGCCTGACCGGCGCCCATGCCAAGGTTGGAAACTGGCCGGGCCTCACCGTTGACTTGCTCAGCGCAAAGCTGATCCTCGGCGACCAGCTCGTACAATTGGTCGACCTGCCCGGAATCTACGACCTGAACGGGCATTCCGAAGACGAGAGAGTGGTCACGACCTTTCTCGCGCAAAACCAGGTCGACCTAGTGCTGGTCGTGCTCAATGCGTCCCAGATCGACCGTCAGATGCTGCTTCTGGCGGAATTGATCCGCCTTGGGCTTCCGCTGGTGCTGGTGCTCAACATGGTCGACGAAGCCGCTGCGCTGGGGATCGTCATCGATGCCGCCGGGCTAAGAAGCGCGCTCGGATTCTCGGTCTGCCTGTTGTCGGCGAAGTACGGCCAGGGCGTGGAACAGCTCCATCCGGCGATGCGCAGGGCGTTGCGCGAGCGTGGGGACACGCAGGGCGCGAAGGACGCGACGGCCAGGCTCGATCAGCGCCAGCTCGAAGCCGCCGTGAAATCGTCGGTATTCGTTCCGGCGCAGGCCTCGCATGCGCTCACCGAGAAGATCGACCGGATACTCCTCGACCCGTGGCTGGGGCTGCCCATATTTTTCGGCGTCATGTTCCTGCTGTTTGAACTGGTCTTCGTCCTAGGCAAACCGATCCAGGACGCCCTGACCTGGGGATTCTCGGCGTTCAGGTCAGGGGCGCTCGAACCCGCGCTCGCCGACTTGCCGTCGGCGTTGCGCGGACTGCTTCTGGACGGCGTCTACAACGGCTTGAGCACGGTGGCGAGCTTTGTGCCGCTGATCGTCATGTTTTTCCTGTGCATGGCAATGGTCGAGGACGCCGGCTACCTGTCCCGCGCCGCGTTCCTGATGGACGCATTGATGGCCCGCTTTGGCCTGGATGGGCGCAGCTTTGTCATGGTGCTGATGGGTTTTGGCTGCAATGTGCCCGCCCTGATGGGCACCCGGGTGATACGTTCGCGCGGACTGCGCCTGCTGACGATGCTGGTCATCCCGCTTTCCCTGTGTTCGGCGCGGTTGCAGGTGTTCGTGTTCTTCATCGCCGCATTGTTCTCCGCCCGAGCCGCGCCGCTGGTGCTGTTTTCCCTGTACGTGATCAGCATACTCAGCGCCATGCTCACGTCGCTGTTGTTCAAGCGCCGCTACGTCAACGACGACGCGTTTGTCCTGGAGATGCCGCCTTACCGGTTTCCCACGCTGCGCCAGATGCTGCTGCGCGGCTGGCAGGAAGTCAGGCATTTCATCCGGCGCGCGACGCGCTTCATCGTTGCAGGCGTGGTGCTCGTCTGGTTGCTGACGCACTTGCCGCTCGGCGCAACCGCCGGCGGCGTGGACACCTGGGCGGGGCAGATCGGAATCCTGCTCAATCCGGTGCTCAGCCCGCTCGGTATCGACCCCAAGCTGACCATAGCCCTGATTTTCGGCTTTGTCGCAAAAGAGATCGTCATCGGCTCGCTCGCCGTGATCTATGGCCAGGAAGGCGGTGCGCTGACGAGCGCAATCGCGCATCAGATCGATTGGATCCAGGCCTACAGTTTCATGCTGTTCACGCTGATCTACACGCCCTGTCTTTCGACCATCGCCACCCTGCGCGCCGAGGCCAAGAACCCCGCGTTCAGCGTGCTTGCGATCGCGTGGCCGCTGGGCCTCGCATGGGTAGTCAGTTTCTTGTTCTATCAGGTCGCGCGCCGTCTGGTGTCCTGACTGCGCCGATCAGCACCTTCCCGGTCGGGGTTGCACGCGACCGGCAGCAAGGCTGAAACCAGGGCCTGGCGGCGCTAAGCAGCGGGCCTGAGGTCGTCGCCCCCAGGCGGTCGGCGCTTGAGTCTAAGGCCGTAGGCGGGACCTGGGTTCGATCCCTGTGCGAGATGATCGAATACCAGTTGCTTGGCTTCGCTGCGCACCAAGTCCATGAACGCCTGGGCTGCCGCGGAAAGCTGCTTTCCTACCGGATAGACGAAGTGCCAGTGGCGCTCGAGCGGGAACCCCTGCACGTCGAGGCAGGTCAGCTGCGCCTGCCCGGTATCGAGGCCCAGGGTGTAGCGCGACAGTATCGACACGCCGAACCCGGCGAGTATCGCCTGCGTGACCGCCTCGTTGGTGCTCAATTCCATTTTCACCTGCGGTTTCAACTGGTGCTGCGCGAATACCGCCTCCGCCGCCAGGCGTGTGCCCGAGCCGGGTTCGCGCATCAGAAACGGCTCCTGCGCGATCCGCGCGAACGGGATGTCTTTCGCGTGCGCCAGGGGATGGTCGGCGCGCGCAAATACGACCATCGGATTGGGCAATATCGTCTGGGTGACCAGATCCTCCGCTTCGGGCGGATCGGCGAATATGTAGAGATCGTCCTGATTGGCGGCCAGGCGCGCCATCAAGCCCTGGCGATTGTGAATCTGCAACGACGCTTCGACGCCGGGATGGCGGCGGATGAACTCCGCCAGCATACGCGGCGCGAAATACTTCGCCGCTGTGCTCACCGCCAGCCGCAGGTGCCCGCAGTCAAGGCCGCGCATGCCGGCCAGGTTGTCCTCCAGGCTGGACAGCGTGCGAAACATTTCTTCGCAAGTCGCATGCAGCCTGCGGCCGGCTTCGGTCAGATAAATGCGCCTGCCGACTTGCTCGAACAGCGGCAGTCCTACGGTTTCCGTCAGCTTCTTGATCTGCACCGACGCGGTCGGCTGGGCCATGTGCAGTTCTTCCGCGGCGCGGGTAAAACTGCCCAGTCTGGCGCTGGCTTCGAATATGCACAGCTGCGGGAGTGTTCCGTGTCGGATGTAGCGATGGATATTCGATTGCGGCATGGCGATTGCTCCTAGAGGGTTGCCAATACCGCCATGCCAAAATGCACAGCGGCCTTCACCTCGCTGGCGAAGACCGCTGTCCTTGAAGGTCCTTCGCCGAACTGGCAAAGGTCTCGCTCGCATTGCATCGCGCAATGCCGCCGCAACCGGGGCTCTAAGCCCGTATTGACGATCGCGGCGTAGCAGCCAGACGGCTGCCGAAGCTACTCCCCTTTGGAGGGGTGCCCGGGTTTCGCCCAGGCACGATTTCTTTATAGCAGAACGAATCCCTGCAATCAAGATTTTCGATGACTCCGGATCCATTACGAAGCGCAATACCAGGCATAGAAAAACATGCGACAGGCTGCGTTTTCGCAATGCAAAGCATGACGAACTTCAATTATTCTTTATCTTCGCGACGGTCCATACTCGAATCGAAAGAAGCAGCTTGCGCCGCGCGGCAGGATCTGACCGTCGGCTGAAACAATTCAAAGGAGTCTGGCATGCAAGACCGAGAATCCCACGCAAAGGCGATAGCCGATTTGGTCGGCGGTTTTCAGACCCACCTCAACCAGGGGCTGACCCAGCAGGAGGCGCTGGACCGCCTGGCGAAGTTCGGCGCCAATGAACTGACGGAGCGTCCGCGGCCCGGGTTCCTCGCGCTGCTGTGGGATCAATTCAACAATTACCTGGTCATCATTCTGATCGTCGCGGCGCTGGTCTCGCTGGCGCTAGGGGAATATGTCGACTCCGTGGCGATCATGTTCATCGTCGTGCTGAACGCCGTGGTCGGCGTGATCCAGGAATCCAAGGCGGAGCAGGCCCTGGCCGCATTGAAAAAGATGTCCGCGCCGAATGCCCAGGTGATACGCGGCGGGCACCAGATGGCGATCCCGGGGCGGGAGATCGTCGCGGGCGACATCGTCCTGCTGGAAGCGGGCAACTACGTGCCCGCGGACCTGCGGCTGGTGGAGAGCGTCAACCTCAAGATCGAGGAGGCGTCGCTGACCGGCGAATCGGTCCCGGTGGAAAAGAATGCCGGCGTGGTGCTGGACCAGGACATTCCGCTGGGCGACCGCAAGAACACCGCGTTCATGGGCACCCTGATCGCCTATGGTCGGGGCAAGGGGCTGGTTACCGGCACTGGAATGAACACCCAGATCGGCCTGATCGCCGAAATGATCCAGGCGTTCGAGGCCGAGGACACGCCATTGCAGAAGAAACTGGAGCATCTGGGCAAGGTCCTGGGAAGCGCTTGCCTGGTGATTTGCGCCCTGGTGTTCATCTACGGCCTGTTCCGGGATACGCACCTCACCGACGCCCTGAACGGCGGCTTCCTCGATTATCTGCAGGCCGAAAAGAAGGACATTATCAATCTGTTCATGGTCGCGGTGAGCCTCGCCATCGCCGCTGTTCCCGAAGGCCTGCCGGCGATAGTGACCATCTGCCTCGCCCTGGGGATGCAGCGCATGATCAAACACCACGCGCTGATCCGCAAGCTGCCGGCGGTCGAAACCCTGGGCTGTGCCACCGTGGTCTGTTCGGACAAGACCGGCACGTTGACGCAGAACGAAATGACCGTGGTGCAGGCCTGGGCCGGCGGCACCCGGTTCCGCGTTACCGGGGAAGGCTACAGCCCGAGCGGGCAATTTTTCGCCGGCGACGCCCCGTTTGACCCGCGCGCCCATCCGGACGCGACGCTGCTGCTCCAGGGTGCACTGGTGTGCAACGACGCCAAGCTGGACGAGAAAAGCGACGAAGCCGGCAAGCGCTCCTGGCAGATCGTCGGCGATCCCACGGAAGGCGCCATGGTCGTGGCCGCCGCCAAGTGCGGCTACCGGCGCGACGATCTGGAACAGGCGCTGCCGCGGATTCAGGAGATACCCTTCGATTCCGGCAGAAAGCGCATGACTACCCTGCACAGCGTCACCGCGGCGCAGAGCCAGGCCGGAATTCAAACTTCGGTCACCGGATTCGGCTCCGCGCCGATCATCAGA
>JAJZUN010000295.1 GCA_021848555.1 Pseudomonadota bacterium
GGATCTCGAGTTCCTGGCACAGCACCTCGACCTCGCCGCTCTTCAGCTTCGGATTGACCAGCCCGGGCTCGCGCCGGATCACCTTGCCGGTCACCCGGATCACGAATTCGTTGCGGATTTTTTCCGCCACCGCGAATACCTGCGGTCGCGTCGGATTGCACACGATCTGCACCAGGCCTTCGCGGTCGCGCAAGTCGATGAAAATCACGCCGCCGTGGTCGCGCCGGGTGTTGACCCAGCCGCAGAGGTTGACGGTCTGGTCCAGCTGGGCGGCGTCGACCAAGCCGCAGTAGTGCGTACGCATAGGAGTGCTTATAGGTGGTGATGAGAGATGGGTAATGAGTGACACGGCATCACGCATTACCGATTGCCCATTACCTCATGGCCGCATCGTCGCCGGCAGCGCCTCCCTTTTACGCTTTCCGTTGCCGTTTGGCGAGGCCACGCCCATGGAAATCACGTATTTCAGCGCCGTGTCCACGCTCATGTCCAGCTCGATCACGTCCTTGCGCGGCAGCATCACGAAGTAACCGCCCGTGGGGTTGGGCGTGGTCGGGACATAAACGCTGACGTAATCGCCCTGCAGATGCCGGGTGACGTCGCCGCCGGGCACACCGGTCAGAAAGCCTATGGTCCACATGCCCTCACGCGGCCACTGCACCAGCAAAGCCTTGCGGAAAGCCTCGCCGCTGGAGGCAAACAGCGTGTCGCTCACCTGCTTGACGCTGGAGTAGATCGAATTCACCACGGGGATGCGATGCAAGATCTCGTGCCAGAAATGCACCAGGCGCTGGCCGACGAAATTCGCCGTAAACACACCGGTGAGCATCACAATCAGCAGCGTCAGCAACACGCCCATGCCCGGGACATGGAAGCCAAGCCAGTTCTCGGTACGCAGCTTCAACGGCAGCAGCAGCAGGCTCTGGTCGAGCGTGTCGACCACCAGCTTCAGGACCCAGATGGTGATGACCAGCGGGATCCAGATCAACAGGCCGGTGATGAAATATTTTTTCATTCAGCCTTGGCCGCGCTCGCAGCAGCGGCCTGCACGGCGGCCGGGGCGGGCGTGGGCGCGCTCTGGTCTTCGCCCTTGCTCCCGCTCGCAGCCTCGACCTTGCCCGCGGTTCCGCTCTTCCCCGCGGTCGCGGCCGCCGGCCTGGCCCCGCTGTTCTTGAAGTCGGTCGCATACCAGCCGCCGCCCTTCAACTGGAAACCGGCCGCGGTCAACATCTTGCCGAAAGTTTCCTTGCTGCATTCGGGGCAGACGCTGAGCAGCGGATCGCTCACCTTCTGCAAGTACTCTTTCTGGAAGCCGCAATCCGAGCAACGATATTCGTAAATAGGCACAAAGCCCTCCCACCAGCGAAAAAGAGGTGAATTATAACGGAAAAGCCGGGCTTCCCCATAGGCTATCTATGGGCAAACCCAGCTTTTTCAAGGAGCTAGGGCCTGTTTACCTTCGCCAGCCTAGGGCAACCAGTGTGGGCAGGCAGCGAAATGCCCTGCGGCCCGCGCGCGTGCTAGAACGGGATGTCGTCATCCATGTCCTGAAACTGGCCGGCAGGCTTCTTCGCCGGCCTGGATTCGCCCGCCGCGGGGGGCTCGCGCATTTCGCGCGCTTCGCCCCCGCCCATGCCGCTCCTCGAACCCAGCATCTGCATGGCGTCGGCGATGATCTCGGTGGTGTAGCGGTCCTGGCCTTCCTTGTCCTGCCATTTGCGCGTGCGCAGCTTGCCCTCGATGTAGACCTGGCTGCCTTTCTTCAGGTATTCGCCGCAGATTTCCGCGAGCCTGCCGAAGGTCGAGATCCGGTGCCATTCGGTCGCCTCTTTTTTCTCGCCGGTGGCTTTGTCCTTCCAGGTATCGGTGGTCGCCACCGAGAAATTGCACACCGCCTTGCCATCCGGCATGAAGCGCGTTTCCGGGTCCTTGCCCAGGTTCCCTACGACTATCACTTTGTTGACCGATGCCATTTCAACTCTCCTGTTTGATTTTCGATCGAGTGCTACCTGGCCGCCCCTTTGCCCATCGCCGCGCCCGTTGCCGCATCCCCGCCGCTCGGTCGCGCGCGCTGCGGCACCAGCATGCCCGCAGCGGCGGCTCCCCACAACGCAATCAGTATCGCGCCGAACACAAATACCGGCACCTGCCCGTGATGCTGCATCAGCCAGCCGCCCGCGGCGCCGCCGACGAACAGGCCCAACGACTGGGTCGTGTTGTACACGCCCAAGGCCGTGCCTTTGGCCCGACTCGGCGCCGTGCGCGACACCAGCGACGGCAGGCTCGCCTCCAATATATTGAACGCAACGAAGAAACCCAGCAGCAGGATGACAAGCGCGGTGAAATTCTGCAACGCGAAGGCGAAGCCCAGTTCGACCATCAGCAGCAGCGCGATGCTGCCAAGGAATACCGGCTTAGTGGCATCGCGCTTCTCGGCGTAAAAAATCGCCGGCACCATCAGCACGAAAGACGCCAGCACCACCGGCAGATAGACCTTCCAGTGCTCGCTCACTGCAAGCCCGCCAGCGCTCACCAGCGCGAGCGGTACCACCACGAAAATCGCCATCTGCACCGCATGCAGCGAGAAGATACCGAAGTTGAGCCGCAACAGATCGAGGTTTCTGAGAACGTCACCCAGCCGCGCCGGCTCGACATGCTCCTCGGCCTCGATCTTGACCAGGGTCTCTTCCGGCACCACGCTCACCACCACCCAGATCGCGATCAGCGCCAGCACGCCGGTGAGGATGAAAATGCCGCCCATGCCGATGTGCCGGTAGAGCAGGGGCGCGCCGACCAGGGACAGCGCAAACATCAGGCCGATACTCGAGCCCACCAGCGCCATCGCCTTGGTGCGATGCTGCTCGCGCGTCAGGTCGGACAGAAACGCCATCACCGGCGCGGAGATCGCGCCCGCGCCCTGGATCGCCCGGCCGGCGATGATGACGTAGATATCGTCGCCGGCGGCGGCGATGAAGCTGCCCAGCGCAAACAGGATCAGGCCCAGGACGATGATGCGCTTTCTGCCGTGGCGGTCGGAGGCCATGCCGTAGGGGATCTGCAGCATCCCCTGGGTCAGGCCATAGGTGCCCAGCGCTATGCCGACGAGGGTGTGGTTGTCACCGCCCCTGAGGTGCGCCGCATGCACCGCGAACACCGGCAGGATCAGGAACAGACCCAGCATGCGCAAGGCAAAAATCGATGCAAGAGAAAGACTTGCGCGGATTTCCAGGGGTGACATGCGATCGGGGGAAACGGACGGCATAAATTGAGAGTGGCGTAAAAGCAGACTAATCTCGTATATTAGCAGGTTTGAATCTCCGGCCAGAGTCCAAGCTATGGATCAAATCAGGATTCGCGGCGCACGCACGCACAATCTGAAGAATCTGAATCTCGACCTGCCGCGCAACCGGCTGATCGTGATCACGGGGCTGTCTGGCTCGGGGAAATCATCGCTGGCCTTTGACACGCTTTACGCCGAGGGCCAGCGGCGCTACGTCGAATCGCTGTCCGCCTACGCGCGGCAGTTCCTGCAGCTCATGGAAAAACCCGACGTCGACCTGATCGAGGGCTTGTCGCCCGCGATCGCCATCGAGCAGAAAGCCACCAGCCACAACCCGCGCTCGACCGTCGGCACCGTCACCGAGATCCACGACTATCTGCGCCTGTTGTACGCGCGGGTCGGCACGCCCTACTGCCCCGAGCACGCCTTGCCGCTGGAGTCGCAGTCGGTGGCGCAAATGGTCGACCACGTGCTGGCGCTGCCCGAAGACACGAAGCTGATGATACTTGCGCCCGTCATCGCCGGCAGAAAAGGCGAGCAGGCCGATCTGTTCGCCGAACTGCGCGCGCAGGGTTTCGTGCGCCTGCGCGTGGACGGCAAGGTGCACGACATCGACGCGCTGCCGAAGCTGTCGAAGAACGTCAAGCACAGCACCGACGTGGTGGTCGACCGGCTCAAGGTCAAGCCGGAATTGAAGCAGCGGCTGGCCGAATCCTTCGAAACCGCCCTGCGCCATGCCGACGGCCGCGCCATCGCGGTGGAAACGGACTCGGGCAGGGAGCACCTGTTCTCGGCCAAGTTCGCCTGCCCGGCGTGCAGTTATTCCCTGGCGGAGCTCGAGCCGCGCCTGTTCTCGTTCAACAACCCCCTGGGCGCCTGCCCCGACTGCGACGGCCTGGGCGCAATCGAGTTCTTCGATCCGCGCCGCGTGGTGGCACATCCGCACCTGTCGCTGGCCAGCGGCGCGATCAAGGGCTGGGACCGGCGCAACCAGTTCTACTTCCAGATGCTCACCAGCCTCGCCGCGCACTTCGGCTTCGACGTGGAGGCGGCGTTCGACGCGCTGCCGCAAACAGCGCAGGACATCGTGCTCAACGGCAGCAAGGAAAAAATCGCCTTTTCGTATCTGAGCGAGCGCGGCCGCACCGTGGTGAAGGAGCACGATTTCGAGGGCGTGGTGCCGAATCTGCAGCGCCGGTACAGGGAGACCGATTCCATTGTGGTGCGCGAGGAACTGGCGAAATACCTGAACAGCAAGCCCTGTCCGGCCTGCGACGGCTCGCGCCTGCGCGCCGAGGCGCGCAGCGTCAAGATCGGCGACATGCCGATATTCCAGGTGAGCGCGATGCCGCTCAAGCGCGGGCTCGCGTTTTTCCAGGGGCTGAAGCTCCCGGGGCACAAGGCGGCGATCGCCGACCGGATCGTGAAGGAAATCGCCTCGCGCCTGTCGTTTCTGAACAATGTCGGCCTGGATTACCTGTCGCTCGACCGCTCGGCCGACTCGCTCTCCGGCGGCGAAGCGCAGCGCATCCGC
>JAJZUN010000296.1 GCA_021848555.1 Pseudomonadota bacterium
GCAATGGCGCTCGTCGCCGCGGCAACAGCGGTAAAGACGGCGATCAGCGCCGCCGAGATTCTCTTATACATAACAGTCTCCTTTCTGCATTGAAAAAGTCCATCCAGGTCCAACCCGCGTGGTCCGGGCCTTCGAACAAAGAGTGTCACCCGCGAAAACCGGGCTGCCTTTGCTAAAACTCAAGCTTCACGCATTCTTTTTGCGCGCCGCCAGGATGTTGTAAACCACAAACAGGATCGCAATGCCCAGCAAGGTGCCGGAAATCGGGTGCGTGAAAAATATCCCGAATTTGCCGTTGCTCATGAGCAGGGCCTGGCGCAGCGAACGCTCCATGATCGGACCGAGGACGAAGGCCAGCAGCAGCGGCCCGAGGTCGAATTTCAGTTTGCGCGCAAGATAGCCGAAGATCCCCATGATCAGCATCACCCAGATGTCGAACACGCTGTTGTTGACGCTGTAGACGCCGACCAGGGTGAGGACCAGGATCAGCGGCGCCATGAAGGCGTAGGGGACGCGCAGGAGCTGAACCCAAATGCCCACCAGCGGGAGATTCAGCACCAGCAGCATCACATTGCCGATGTACATCGACGCGACCACGCCCCAGAACACGTCCGGATGTTCCGTGAGCAGGAAAGGCCCCGGCGTGATGCCGTGTATCAGCAAAGCGGCGAAGATCATCGCCGTGGACGCGTTCCCGGGAATGCCCAGGGTGAGCAAGGGGATGAAGGAGGATGAGGCCGCCGCGTTGTTGGCGGACTCGGGGCCGGCAACGCCCTCGATGGCGCCGTGGCCGAACTCCTCCGGGTGTTTCGAAACCTTCTTCTCCACGGCATAGGAAATGAGCGAGGACAGCACCGCGCCGCCGCCCGGAAGTATGCCGACGAGAAAGCCGATCACGCTCCCGCGCACCATGGCCCAGCCGCTGCGCCCAAGATCGACCATGGTCGGGAACACGTTCTTGATCTTGGTGGTCAGGATGCTCGCAGTCCCGGACTGCTCCAGGCTGTACAGGATCTCGCCGACGCCGAACAGGCCCATCGCCAGGGTCACGAAATCGATATTGCTCTGCAGATCGACGACGCCGAAATCGAAGCGCACCGCGCCCGAGAGCGGGTCGAGGCCGATGCAGCCCAGTATCAGGCCGAGGATCGCCATGGTCAGCCCCTTGAGCGCCGAATCACCCGTGAGGTAGGTGGCAAGCAGCAGACCGAGCACCGTCAGCGAGAAATACTCCGGCGGCCCGAACTTGAGCGCGGCCTCGGCCAGCGGCGGCGCCATCATGGTCAAGCCGACCAACCCGACGGTGCCTGCGATGAAAGAGCCGATCGCGGCGATGCCGAGCGCGGGGCCGGCCCGGCCCATCTTGGCCATTTCGTAGCCGTCGATGCAGGTGACGACCGAAGCGGCCTCGCCGGGAATTTTCAGCAGGATGGAGGTGGTCGAACCGCCGTACATGGCGCCGTAAAAAATGCCGGACATGAGAATGATGGCGGTGATGGGCGAGCCCATTTTCATGCTGATGGGCAGCAGCAAGGCGATGGTGGCCGCCGGGCCCAGCCCGGGCAGGACGCCCACCGCCGTTCCCAGGGCGCAGCCTATGAAACCCCAGAGGAGATTGACCGGACTGAAGGCGATTTGAAACCCATGCCACAGGCCGGCGACGTCAAACATGGTGCCGGCCTCCCTGCGTCGTGCTCATGTGTTCCCGCATCTGTGCCATCTTTT
Source organism: Pseudomonadota bacterium (assembly GCA_021848555.1). The sequence continues at coordinate 1,726 of JAJZUN010000296.1, forward strand.
CCAGAATTAGAACAGCACGCCCCTGGGGAACGGAGTCTGCAGGAAGCGTTCGAACAGCAGATAGACGACCAGACCGGTCAACAGACCCGTGCCCGCCGATACCAGCACGCTCTTGCGCTCGACCAGGAGCAGCCAGCCCGCGACCAGGACCACGACGCTGGTGATCGCTCCGATATCGTCGAACACGATGATGTACGCCGCGGTGATGACGATGGCCAGCAGCGGGCGCAGCCAGGCTTTGGGCTCCCAGAAGGGAATTTGCTTTTCTTCGGGCCCGAGATGGGTGGCGATCAGACCTATGGCCAGTATCGCCAATATCACCCCCAGGCCGAAGGGCATGAAACCGGAGCCGGGCTGGCCATGGTCGAACAGGCGCAGCACCCAGACGGACTGCTGGATGACCAGCGCCGCGACCGCCAGGAGAAACAAACCCGTGTAGCGCTGCCAGGACTTCATCCCCGCCCTCCTATCATGCCGTCCTCACGCCGTATGGTTTCTTCACGGAAGCTGTTTCCTGAAACAGGGCGCTTGCTCGACACCGCAAAGATGGTAGCGCTACCATATTCTAAAGTCAAGCCGAGGCCGGCAATATCGGGCATCAGGCGCTGTCACGCTCGACGATGGAAAAACCGACGTCAACCACGCGTTTGTCCACCTTGCGCCCTTCGGCGCGGTCCACGATGAATTGCGCCGCCTGCCGGCCTATGGCCAGGCCGTCGATGCGCACCGTGGTCAAGGCGGGATGCAGGTCCGCGGCATACTCCAGATCGCCAAAACCGACGACCGCGATCTGCCCGGGCACGGCGATGCCGCGCGCCTGCGCCTCGGTCAAGATGCCCAGCGCGAGCAAGTCCGAACTGCAGAATACGGCGTCGAGGCCGCGCGACGTCAGCAGCAATTGGGCCAGCGCCCTGCGGCCGCTGCTCAAAGTGGTCGGCGCGGGCACATAGACCGCCGGAACGTCACGTAGCCCTGCAGCGCGAGCCGCCGCCTGAAAGGCCTGCGCGCGCCGCGTCGCACGCTCGTCATTGCCGGACACGAGCGCGAGGCGCCGGCGCCCCTTGCCGACCAGAAACTCGGCTACCGCGCGCCCGACGTCGACGTGCGAGAACCCGACCAGCATGTCGAAGGGCGTGGGCGTGAGATCCCAGGTCTCGACCACCGGGATGGCGGCGGCCAGGAGGCGCTTGCGCCCTTCGGGCGTATGCATGATGCCGGTGAGCACAATGCCGTCCGGCCTGCGGCCGATGATGGCATCCAGCAGCGCATCTTCGCGCGAATTGTCGTAACCGCTCTGCCCGAGCATCAATTGGTAGCCGCGCTCGGCGAGCGCCTCGGTGAGCGCCTGCACGGTCCGCAGAAACACCGGTCCCGAGATGGTCGGCACGACGGCCGCGACCAGACGGCTGCGGGCCGATGCCAGGCCGCCGGCGAGCCGGTTGCGCACATAGCCCGTGCGCGCGACCGCGTCGGTCACCTTCTTCAGCGCCTCGGCCGACACCTGATCGGGGGTGTTCAGGGCGCGCGACGCGGTGATGGGCGCCACGCCCGCCAGTTTGGCTACGTCATGCAAAGTGACGGCGCCGCTCCCCCTGCGGGTGCGTCGTCGGGGCACGTTCTGGCGTTTCATGCCTGGATTGTAGACCAATGATAGCGCTACCAGCTAGTCCCCGCCCGATCGCGGACTATGTTCATGGCCCACGTTTGCCATCAGCTTGCACTGCACGCCTGAAGAAAAGATCACAACACGCTGTGCCGACAAGCGCGATAAGCTACGCATGGCCAAGACAACCATTGATCAACACCGAAGAAGGCAATAGACATGAAAACACGCATTACGCAAATGCTGGGCATCCGGCACCCGATCATCCAGGGCGGGATGCATTTCGTCGGCTTTGCCGAACTGGCGGCGGCCGTATCGAACGCCGGCGGGCTGGGCATCATCACCGCGTTGACGCAGCCGACGCCGGAGCTGCTGGCAAAGGAAATCGCGCGCTGCCGCGAGATGACCGATCAGCCTTTCGGCGTGAACCTGACTTTCCTGCCGGCATTCGCCAAACCGCCTTATCCGGAGTACATCCGCGCGATCATCGAAGGCGGGGTCAAGGTGGTCGAGACCGCGGGGCGCAATCCGGAGGCGGTCATGCCCCACCTGAAAGCGGCCGGCATCAAGGTGATACACAAATGCACCTCGGTGCGGCATTCGCTCAAGGCCGAGGCGATAGGCTGCGACGCGGTCAGCGTCGATGGTTTCGAGTGCGGCGGGCATCCGGGCGAGGACGACGTGCCGAACTTCATTTTGCTGCCTCGGGCCGCAGAGGAACTGAAAATCCCGTTTGTCGCCTCAGGCGGCATGGCCGACGGCCGCAGCCTGGTCGCGGCGCTGGCCCTGGGTGCCGAGGGCATCAACATGGGTACGCGCTTCATTGCGACCAAGGAGGCGCCGGTGCACGAAAACGTCAAGCAGGCCATCGTCGCCGCCTCGGAACTCGACACGCGCCTGGTCATGCGCGGGCTGCGCAACACCGAGCGCGTGCTCAACAACGCCGGCGTGAAGCGACTGCTGGAGATCGAACACGAAAAAGGCGATGCCTTGACCATAGCCGACGTATTCGCGCAGGTCGCCGGCATCTACCCGAAAGTTATGCGCGACGGCGATGTCGAAGCCGGCGCATGGAGCTGCGGCATGGTCGCAGGCCTGATCCACGACATACCCACGGTCAAGGAATTGATCGACCGCATCATGAGCCAGGCCGACAGCCTGATCAAACAGCGGCTCGCCGGGATGAACCTCTAGGCTAGGCGTGCACCACGGGGGTTCAACGCACCCACGCTTCGCTGCGTTCCCACAGGGTTCGGGCAAGCGTCGCGTCCTGCGCGACCCGGCTGGGCCACTTGGGCCGGCATTCGTCGTAGAACAGGCCGGTCTCGGCGGCCACGCTCGCGGAAGTCGCGCAATGCAAAGTGGTCTGCGCCCCTTTTTCCGGGGATAGCAGCGCGAGCTTCAGCAGCCAGCCCAGCGGCCAGGGCAGGGAGCGCCAGACTTCGGTGGCCACGACGC
>JAJZUN010000297.1 GCA_021848555.1 Pseudomonadota bacterium
AGCACAGGTCGGCGGCGCGGAAATATTCGTACACCGCGCGCGCTTCGTGGTGCTCGACCTTGAGCACGATGGGCGGCGGTCCCTGGCTGCTGAAGCGGCCGTTGATGTGGGCGGCCATGGCGCGCACCTGCGCTTCGTGGTGCTGGTATTCCTCGATGCCCGCGCGGGTCGGCGCGGCGACCTGGACGAAGCTGAAGCGGCCGATCCACTCCGGGTTCAGCTCCAGCAGCCGCTCGATGGCGCGGAAGCGCTCCATGATGCCCTTGGTGTAGTCCAGGCGGTCGACGCCGACGCCGAGCTTGTGTTCGGGCGGAAGATCGTTCAGCGCGCGCAGGGCGGCGCGGCAGTCCTGCACGCTCCTTCCCACCATCTCGGGCTCCGGCGGCCAGGCGATGGAAATCGGATAGCGGCGCACGGCGGTGAGCTTGCCGCCGTGGGAGACGGTGAAGGATTCGCGGTCGACCCGCGCCTCCAGAAAGCGATCCACCGTATCGACGAAGTTGTTGCAGTGGAACTGGGTGTGAAAGCCGAGGATGCTGCTGCCGAGCAAGCCGGTAAGCACCTCGTCGCGCCACGGACAGATGGCGAAAGACTCGGGGTTGGGCCAGGGGATGTGCCAGAAGGTGATGATGGTGGCATCCGGCAGTTCCTCGCGGATCATCCCCGGCAGCAGGGCGAAATGGTAGTCCTGCACCAGCACGATGGGGTCCTTGGTCTTGGCTTCGCTTGACACCGCTTTGGCGAACTTGCGGTTGACCGCGACATACTGGGTCCAGTCGCCCGAGCGGAAGGTGGGGCGCACATGGGCGATGTGGCACAGCGGCCAGAGTCCCTCGTTGGCGAAGCCGTAGTAGTAGCCCGCCTCCTCCTCCGCGGAGAGCCAGACGCGGCGGATCTGGTAGGCCGGATTTTCCGGCGGCACCGCGACGCGATCGTGTTTGTCGACCATCTCGCGGTCGGCCGAGCCGCTGCCGTGTGCGATCCAGGTGCCCGAACAGGCGCGCATGATGGGCTCGAGCGCGGTGACCAGACCGCTCGCCGGGCGCTGCGCCTCGATGTGATCGTCCCGGTGCTGGTGGATGTAGGGTTCGCGGTTGGACACGACGATCACGTCCTCTCCGCGCAGTTCGCCATGAAGAATGGCGCGCAGCGACTCCGGCGTCCACGTCACCTGGCTCTCGTCCCGCGTGCGCGTCTCGGCTTCGAGTTCGCGGATCAGCCGCTGCAGGTCGCGCGCGATCGGCTTGAACTCGGGCAGTTGGGATGACGCTCCCGCCGCCGGCTGCCGCAGCAGTCCTTCGCCGCGCAGCAGGGAGCGCATGCCGGCCATCCAGCCGCGCCAGGACAGCTGGGCGATGATCACGGTGATCAGCGAGACCACGGCGGCCAACCCCATGAAGAGATAGAACAGGTAGCGCTTGGTCTCCTCACTGCGGCGGGTGACGAAACTCATGTCGTGCACCAGCACCAGGCGGCCGTCTGGCGCCGCCTCGCTGGGCATGGACTGCACCGTCACGTGCAAGGGTCCGTGGGTGCTGGGCAACAGGTGATCGCCGTGCCCTTCCCAGCGCTCGAGCGTGCTGCAACGGATTTCCGGCGGCAGCGGGCGGCTGGTCAGGGCCGTAGCCGTCGTCGAAGCGCAGTAGCCGACGGCAAACAGCCGCTCGTCCTGGGTGATGCGGTTGAAGAACTCCCGGATCTTGGCCTTCTTGCCGGCCGTCAACTGTTCCTGCAGCGGTTCCTGGATGGTGTTGAAAATCAGCGAGGAGCGCATGTCGAGATCGCGCACGAACCAGCTCAGGGTCAAGCGGTCGACCAACGGGGCGACGGCATAGGCGATGCCTGCCAGTGCCAGCATCAGGGGCAGTACGAAGCGCAGGGACAGTCGCATGAGATCATTTTTCCAGTCAGGTTGCGCTCAAGAAACTGGTCGTGGCGATCGACGCTGCGGCGCGCGATCGCTTGAATGCCGAAACCCGCGGCCGCCGGTGTGGCAGATACGGCGGCTGGCTGCTATGGATAAATGTGCGTGCGGGAGGATTTCATCATAGCATTATGTGGCGGACTATTTCGCCAGCTGTTTGCGAATCTCCCGCAATTCCCGCCGGCGCGCGGCGTCGGGCTCGGGGTAGGCCATGCGCAGGCCGGCGAGCGTGTCGACCACGATCTTGGCAATGATCAGGCGCGCGTTCTCCTTGTCGTCCGCGGGAACGGCATACCACGGCGCATGGTCGGTGCTGGTCGCGCCGAGGCAGTCCTCGTACGCGCGCATGTACTGCTTCCAGTACTTTCTCTCCTCGATGTCGGCAAGGCTGAACTTCCAGTTCTTGTTGGGTTTGTCGATGCGCTCGATAAAACGCTTGCGCTGCTCTTCCTTGGAAAGATGCAGGAAGAACTTGACGATGCGCGTGCCGTTGCGGTACAGGTGGCGCTCCAGGTCGACGATGGAGCGGTAGCGCTCGCGCCAGACGGCCTTCTCGTCGAGCAGTTCGGCCGGCAGGCCCTGGCTGCGCAGGATCTCCGGATGCACCCGGACGATCAGCACCTCTTCGTAGTAGGAGCGGTTGAAGATGCCGATGCGGCCGCGCTCCGGCAGCGCCTGGGTGGTGCGCCAGAGGAAATCGTGGTCCAGCTCCGTCGCGCTGGGATGCTTGAAGCTGAACACCTGGCAGCCCTGCGGGTTGACGCCGGACATCACGTGGCGGATTGCGCCGTCTTTTCCGGCCGCGTCCATCGCCTGGAATATCAGCAGCAGGGCGTAACGGTCGGAGGCGTAGTGCAGGCGCTGCAGGGCGCTCAATTGCTCGACCTGCTGCGCGAGCAACTGCTGGTATTGCTGCTGCGATTTGTAGGCGGGCTTTGCCAGCGTCGGCCATTTCTTCAGGCTGATCTTCTTCCCCGGCGGAATGCGGAACGCGTCGGATTCTATTTTCATGCGGCAATTGTAGTCCTGGGCGCGGGCCAGCGGCATCCGGCAGGTGCCCCGTGAATCGCGGGGCTCTGGTAAGGTGGCGATACGCATTCAAGCAACCCGACAGGAACGCCCCCGAAAGCAGGCAGAACCGGCGCATGCGCCCCGAACCCGTCAACCGCAAGAGCTTGCTGATCCTCGCCGCCGCCGGTCTCACGGCCCTGGCGATGTGGGGCGGGATCGCGTTCGCGCTGCGCACGGCGGAAAGCGAAACGATAGAAAGGGCGGGTGTCGAAGGGCGCAACCTGGCGCGCAGTCTGGCCGAGCACGTTGCGTCCTCGGTCAGGGCTATCGATCTGGTGCTGGTGCACCTGCGGTCAGAATGGGTGCAGGGTGTCGAGCCTTTCCCCGATCATGTCGCGCGGCAGCAGGAAAACCTGACGCGTGAGGAGGTATCGCAGGTCATCGTCGTCGATGCGGACGGCCGGATCGCCTACAGCAGAATTCCGGGATTGCAGGGTCTCGGCGTCGCGGATCGCCCGTTCTTCAAAGTCCACAAGGAACTGGGCAAGCGCGGCTTGACCATCAGCGCGCCCGAGTTTGACCCCGAGTTGGCGCAATGGACGATCAAGTTCACCCGCCCCATCTACGACCCTGGAGGGCGTTTCGCCGGCGTGTTGACGCTGTACTTGTCGCCGCCGGCGCTGGAGCGGATCTACAACGATATCGAACTCGGCGAAGGGGCGGTCATCACCCTGGCGCGTGCCGACGGGCAGATCCTGGCGCGCTCGCGCGGTCTCGCCGGAGCGGCCGGCATTTCACTGGCTGAAGTCCCGGGTCTGGCGGCGAATGCCTCGCCGGCCGGCAGCTACCACCGCAAGTCCTTGACCGACGGCATCGATCGGCTCTATGCCTACCAGAAAGTTCCCGGCTACCTGATGACCGTCTTTGTCGGGCAGACGGTGGATAAAGTACTGGCTCCGTACCGCGCGCAGCGCACGGTCTATGTGGCCTCGGGCGCGCTGGCGACGCTCCTGCTGCTGGCCGTCACCCTGCTGCTCGTCTCCAGGCAGCGCAGCACGGAGCAGGCCGAGCGCGCGCTGCAGGATGAGATTGCGCGCCTGCAGTTGGTCTACGACACTTCCAGCGCGGCCATTTTCGAACTCGATGCGCAGGGGGTGATCATCAGGGCCAACCGGCGCATGGCGGAAATGTTCGGACTGCCGGAGGAGCGCCTGATCGGCAGCGCCTACCTCGGCCATCTGCACCCGACGGAGCGGGAAGACGGGGCGCGCGCGATGTCCGCCCTGATGGCGGGCGAAGTGGAGGAGTTGAATCTGGTAAGACGCTACCGCCACAGCGATCAAAGCGCGTTCTGGGGACGCGTCACCGGGCGCTGCCGGTTCGATTCCGGCGGCAAGATCGTCAAATGGGTCGGCGTCATCGTCGACGTCACCGAGGCCAGGGAAGCGGTAGAGGAATTGCGCCGCAAAGAGGCGCAATTGCGCGAGCTGTTCGACGCCTTTCCGATTGCGATCGCGCACATCAACAAATCGGAGTACATGACTTTCGCCAACCGCATCTACCGCGAGGTCTACGGCGACGACTACCAGGGACGTTCGGTGCGCGAGTTCGTCGGCGACGAAGTTTATGCGCTGTTCGCCCCTTATGTGCGGCGAGCGCTGAATGGCGAGGTGGTTCAGTACGAGCGCGCCATACCCGGCAAGGACGGGCAGCCCACCGCCCGCCTGCTGCGCTACATTCCCGACCGCGACGACCGCGGCGAGGTCACCGGCTTTTTCGTGCTGCGCGAGGACATCACCGAGCGCAGACGCGC
>JAJZUN010000298.1 GCA_021848555.1 Pseudomonadota bacterium
CCCGCGGACCTCGCGATACTCGGCGACGCCAGGCTGTTTCTCGCTGCGCTGGTCCTGCGGCTGCAAGCGCGGAAGGGTGAGATCCGCACCGAGGCGCGGCAGAAGAACATCGCACGGTATAACGAGACAAAGCGTCGTGATCGCGAAGGGTGGGATAGAGCGCTCGCGGATCGCTCTTCGCCGATGAACCCGGCGCATGTCGCCAGCGTGTGCCGCGAATTTTTCCCCGACGATGCGATCCTCGTGGCCGACGGCGGCAACACCACCATCTGGGCCAGCTTCTATCACCAGATGCGCGTGCCGAATACGCTGTTGTCGACGTTCAAGTTCGGCATGCTGGGCGCGGGCGTGGCGCAGGCGCTGGGCGCCGCGGTGGCCTTCCCCGAGCGTCAGGTGGTGTGCATCATCGGCGACGGGGCGATGGGCTTTCATCCGCAGGAAATCGAGACCGCGGTGAGAAACCGGCTCAAGGTGGTCTATCTGGTGCTGTGCGACAAGGCCTGGGGCATGGTGAAAATCAACCAATCTTTCACCTTGAGGCCGATCAAGACCCTGTTGCAGAAGCACCTGGATCCGGGCGAGAACATCGGCACCGAACTGGGCGAAATCGAATTCGACAAGCTCGCCATCAGCATGGGCGCGCACGGCGAGCGCGTGTCCGATCCCAGGGAATTGAAGCCCGCGCTGGAGCGCTGCCGCGCCAGCGGCCGCTCGGCCGTGATCCACGTGGATGTGAATCCGGTGAAACACATGTGGGCGCCGGGCCTGGTCCATTTCAAGGACATGCACCAGGAACCGAAGGGAAGGTAGTGCCCGCCCCGCGCGTACTGGTGACGGGCGCGGCCGGCTACCTCGGCAGTCAACTGGTTGCTGCGCTCGCCGCGCACACGCGCCGGCCGGCGGCGCTGGTGGCGATGGACGTGCGCGAAACGCCGCGCGACGCGCGCCTGGCGGGCGTCATCTATGAGACTGCCGACATCCGCGCGCCCGGGCTAGCGGCGATGCTCGAGCGGCATGCGATCGACACCGTGGTGCACCTGGCATCGATCGTGACGCCGGGCAGGGGGAGCAAGCGCGAATTCGAATATTCGGTCGACGTGATCGGGACGGAAAACCTGCTCAAGGCCTGTGTCGCCGCCGGAGCCCGAAAGATCATCGTCTCCTCCAGCGGCGCCGCCTATGGTTATCACGCCGACAATCCGGCCTGGATAACCGAGGACTGGCCGCCGCGCGGCAATCTGGAGTTCGCCTATTCCTGGCACAAACACCTGGTCGAGGAAATGCTCGCCGATTACCGCAAGCGCGCGCCGCAGCTTGCGCAGGTGGTGTTTCGCATCGGCACCATCCTGGGCGAAACCGTGCGCAACCAGATCACCGATCTGTTCGACAAGCCGCGCCTGATCGCCATCCGCGGATCCGAAAGCCCGTTCGTGTTCGTCTGGGACCAGGACGTGGTCGGCTGCATGCTGGCAGCCGTGTACTCGGACAAGGCCGGCGTGTATAACCTGGCCGGCGACGGCGCCCTCGGCATACACGAGATCGCCGCCCGCCTGGGCAAGCGCTGCGTGGTCCTGCCGGCGCGGCTGCTGCAGGCGGCGCTCGCCTTGCTCAAACCCCTGGGGCTGACGCAGTACGGGCCGGAGCAGGTGAATTTCCTGCGCTATCGTCCGGTGCTCGACAACCGCAGGCTGAAGGATGGGTTCGGCTATGTGCCGCGGAAGACCTCGGCCGAGGTGTTCGAGTTCTACCTCGCGGCGCGCGCCCGCCGCGCCAAACCGTGACGCGGCGCGAATTTGCCGGCAAGGTGGTGGTGATCACCGGCGCTGCCGGCGGCCTGGGACGGGCGCTGGCAGGCGCATTCGCCGGCGCCGGCGCGTACATCGCCGCGCTGGATCGCGACGCCGCCGGGGTCGAGGCCCTCGCCGCCGAGCTGCGCGCCGAAGAACGGCAGGCGCTTGGTATCGCGTGCGACGTGACCGACGCGGCTGCGTGCGCGCGCGCGATGGGCGAGGTGATGCGCAGCTGGGGCCGGATCGACGTGCTGATCAACAACGCCGGCATCAGCCATCGCAGCGCCTACCGGCGCACCGACGCGGCGGTGATCCGCCAGGTGATGGAAGTGAATTTCTTCGGTTCGGTCCACTGCACCCGGGCCGCGCTGGATGCCTTGCTCGCAGCGCGCGGGCTCGTCATCGTCGTCTCCAGCGTCGCCGGCTTCGCGCCGCTGATCGCGCGCACCGGCTATGCCGCGGCGAAGCATGCGCTGCACGGCTTTTTCGACAGCCTGCGCACCGAACTCGCGGCGGACGGGGTGGGGGTGCTGCTGGTGTGCCCGTCCTTCATCGCCACCGGCATCGACCGCAACGCGCTTGGCGGCGACGGCGCGCCGGCGCACCACGCCCAGCAGATCGTCGGCGTGCGTGCCCAGGCGGAAGATGTCGCTGCGGAAATTCTGCATGCGGCGCAGGACGGCAAGCATTTATTGCTGCCCGGGCGCATGGCGAAACTCGCCTGGTGGGTGAGCCGGCTTGCGCCGCGCTATTACGCGCGCGCGATGGCGCGGCGGCTGCGCGCGGAGATGGACAGCGATTAGCCGGGCGCGGGTCTGCAGGCCGGCATGGCCTGCGCTAGCGCGCGATCACTTGTTCAGGTCGGTCACTTCGCCCTTGACCTGGGTCGATTTGCCGCGAAACAGCGCCACCGGCTCGCCGTTCTGGTTCTCGACGCGGATATCGTATACGCCGTTGCGCCCTTGCAGCGTCTGCTCCACGCCGCTGGCCGTGAGCAGGTCGCCGGGATGGGCCGGGCGCAGGTATTCGATGATGCAGGTGACCGCCACCGCGTTCTTGTTGTGGCTGTTGCAGGCGTAGGCGAAAGTGGAGTCGGCGAGCGTGAAAATGTATCCGCCGTGGCAGGTGTGGTGCACGTTCGCCATGTCCTCGCGCACTGCCATCTGCATGCTTGCGGAGCCAGGGCCCACGGCGAGCAGTTTCATGCCCAGGGCGAGCGACGCGCGGTCGCGCGCGTGCATCGCCGCGGCGGCGGCTTCGGCCAGTTGTTGCGCTGTTCTATGCATTCGATTTCCCGGGGTGATGGCGGTGCGGCGGCGCGCAAAATTGAGATTCCTGAGCATACACCAACAGCAGTAAAATGAGCGCTTTCCACCGGCTGCCCACCCATGGTCAAGGTCTATTCCATCGACGGTCTGACGCCCGTCGTTCACCCCGACGCCTACGTGCATCCGAGCGCGGTGCTGATCGGCGACGTGCACGTCGGCGCCGGCGTGTACATCGGCCCCTCGGCCAGCCTGCGCGGCGATTTCGGGCGCCTGGTGATCGAAGCCGGGGCCAATATCCAGGATGGCTGCATCGTGCATGGTTTTCCTGAATCGGACACGGTGATCGAGCAGGACAGCCACATCGGCCACGGCGCCATCATCCACAGCGCGCGCATCTGCCGCAACGCATTGATCGGCATGGGCGCCGTGGTCAACGACAACGCGGTGGTGGGCGAATCGGCCTTCGTCGCCGCGATGGCCTTCGTCAAGGCCGGGATGCAGGTGCCGCCGCGCACCCTGGCAGCAGGTATCCCGGCGAAAGTGATGCGCGAATTGAGCGCCGGCGAGATGGCGTGGAAACTTGATGCGACGCGCACCTACCAGAACCTCGCGCGCAGAAGTCTCGCGACGATGCGTGAAACCGTGGCGCTGGCCGAGGCGGAACCGGGGCGCCAGCGCCTGTCCATGGCGGAAGTGCTGCCGCTGTCCGCCTGGAAGAACAAGAAAGCCGGCGGCTGAAAACCCACCCCTGATCACGCAGAGCCTTTCAACATGAGCCATCCCTCGATCGCCGAAGTCAACGCTGCCTTTGCCGCGCGCCTGCGCGCGGGCGAGACCCTGCTCGGCAGCATCATCGCGCTGCCCTGCGCCGAGGTGGCCGAGCTGTTTTCGCGCGCCGGCTTCGACTGGCTGTGCATCGACACCGAGCACGCGCCGCTCGATCCGCTCGCGGCGCAGGGCCTGCTGCAGGCGGCGCGCTGTCCCTGCCTGGTGCGTGTGCCCGAGGGCGAGGAAGCGGTGATCAAGAAGGCGCTGGACATCGGCGCGGCCGGCGTGATCGTGCCGCAGGTGAACACCGCCGCCGATGCCGCGCGCATCGTGCGCTACTGCAAATACCCGCCGCAGGGCAGCCGCGGCGTGGGCATCGTACGCGCCCAGGGCTACGGCCTGGATTTCCAGGAATACGTGGCGGGCGCCAACGACAATGTCATCGTCATGCTGCAGATCGAACACATCGACGCGGTGAACGACATCGACGCCATCGTGCGCGTCCCCGGGGTGGACGCGCTGATGATCGGGCCCTACGATCTGTCGGGCAGCATGGGCTTGCTGGGCCAGGTGAACCACCCCGAGGTCGAGCAGGCGATGGAGACCGTGCGCCGCGCCTGCGCCGCGGCGGGCATGAAGCTGGCGATTTTCGCCGCCACCGCCGAGGGCATGAAGCCCTATATCCGCAAAGGCTACACCCTGCCGATCGCCGGCATGGACTTGATGCTGCTTTCTGCCGCGGCGAAGAGCATGGTGCAGGCTTTGAAATAGGGGCTTTTGTACGCTGTCTTTACTGACGTCGCATGCGAGGAGCGGATTTGCGCGCTGCGCGCGCCAACCACGTTTTCTGTACGGATAAGAAGCGCATCCGTACAGAAAACGTGGTTATGATAAAAACAAGAATGACGTTGGTTCTTATAC
>JAJZUN010000299.1 GCA_021848555.1 Pseudomonadota bacterium
CGGGTTGCGATCCGCGCACTAGGCCTTTACGGGGTCTTGACCGTGTTCGGGGTATGGCTGGGCCTGCATGTGTTGCCGCACGGCCCGACATGGGTCAACGGCGGACTCTTTCGTAGGGCCTGGTTCTGGGACGGGGGATGGTATCTTAGTATTGCAGAGCACGGTTATGCCTGGAACGGTCATGCCGGTATCCAGCAGAACGTCGCCTTTTTTCCATTATACCCGTTGATAGAGCGCCTATTTCACGGTCTCGGGTTTTCGTGGGCGGCTGCCGCCATCATTCCCTCTCTGCTCTTCGCGATCCCTTTGCCGCTGATCTTTTCGGCCCTGCTCCGTCATGCCAATGCGGATATACGGCGCGATTTAGCGACCTATGCCCTCATGCTCTATCCCGGAGCCCAGTTCTATTTAGCTGGCTACCCCACTTCCCTTATGAATGTCATCGTTATGTTGGGATTGTGGGCCATATTGGCCCGCCGTTACTGGCTGGCTGCCACCATCGCCGGCATCGGTACGGCTGCCGGGCCATTAATGATGCTCTTGAGCATGGTTGTATGCGGGTCCTATATCCATGATCGCTTCCGAGGGTCGGATGTGGACATGGGCCGGACCTTCGGCTCCTTGCTCGCGATGGGTGCGCTCGCAATATCAGGCTTCTTGTCCTATACGGGCTTTCTCTACGCCAGATTTGGCGATCCACTGGCATTTCTACAGGTCCAGCGTGCATGGGGACACCTCCCGCTGGCGACGCATGTCTACCGATTCCTCACTTTGGCTGGCGTCTTTGGCGGTGGCTATTCAAAATTTCTTATGTCCCTCATTCCTTTCGCAAACACGCAGCCCCTCCGTGTTTTTGAGGCGTCTCTGCAGAACACGCTCAACACTCTCACCTTTGTTATCCTTGCCTGTTCCCTCTGGTACGCTAGGCGAAGGCTGCCTCGCGTTATGATGCTGTACGCCGCGCTCGTTCTGGTCGCCTACCTGTGGCTCTTGGGGTCTGTACAAGGCCCCGTATCCACGGCGCGCCTAGTCTTCATCGCGATTCCGGCCTTTATCGCTATTGGCTCCATGGCTTCACGATTCCCGCGAATTACCAGCGGGATCCTACTATTCTTCGCCCTGACGCTTGTCGTCCAGACCGCCCTATTCGTTGCCGGCTACTGGGTGGTATGAAAGCACTCAAAACATCCGCTGGCGCACGAATGCCCTGGCGCCCCCTAAAGGTTGTATGGTCTGATCGCCGGGTGACTCAAGACGGGCCACATCCTGTGGGCAGCGCAGCCACGGGGGGCCGACCGGCGGGCCTAGCGCCTAAGGCCACCCATGGCAAACGCCTACAAACGTGCGCAGACGCGGAGGGACGGGCCTTCCAACCAGCCGGGCTTTCCGCGTGCCGGCGCCTAGGCTTCAAGCATCGGTCCCTCTTGCGCTCATCGAGACGCAAGATGTGGTGGCCTAATCTCGTATCCGCGACCCTGAGAGGGCCCATCCGTCGCCCGCGCACCCGCCGGCCACCCCCGCGCTGGGGGCACCGCCAATCACCGGTTGACAGGCCCAACGAGCGACAATCAGGTGGCATCCGAAGCAAAATAAAGGAACAAAGATCGTTCCACACAAATGTTCGTAAAGCCCCGCAACAGAATCAACAATACTGTATCGAGGTGTCCGGGCCTTCTCGCGTGACATTAACCACAGCTGTAGGCCATATCGAATGACGCGGAATCAGAATAAACAGAGAGTGCTTGCCGTAAGCGCCCACGCCCTGGGGTTCTTACTGGGACTTATGCCAGGTCTTATCCTGTGGTATGTGTACCACGACCGGGGTTCTTCCTGGTTGAGTCGGCATGGCCTCGCTGCGGCAAGGTTCCAGGGCGCCATGCTCTTCATCTACATAGGACTAGTCAGTCTCTATGACAAATGTCGCATCACGAACAAAGAGATCATATTGCTTGGGAATGGATCTTTAGCCCCCCTGCTCCAGCGCCCCGAGGCTATATCCATAGCCATCCTTTGTGTACTGACATTCGTTGCAGCGTGGTTCACGAACCTAGCGTTAAGTGTGCGCTCCGCTGTGGCGGCCGCGCGCAGTCAGGGCCCCGCCTACCCAACGCGCTTTATGGACGCATGTCTGTGAAACAACACAAGATACGTCGTCCTCTGCAACATATCTCTGCGGTCGTTTTTTACGTCGTGGCATCGATCATTCTCCTGGGCCTACCCATCCATTTCGATTGGCGCAGCAAGATCGCCGGGACAGACTCTACGGACCCCATGGTGTTCCTGTGGTGGTTCGCGCGCTGGTCTCGGGTTTTAGCGAGTCATTCGAGCTTCCTCTATACGCATCTCATATGGGCCCCCATCGGCCAAAATATTGCCTGGACTACATGCATACCCGGGCTCGCCATTCCTCTTTCGGGCATCACCTCGATTGGCGGCCCCATCCTGTCATTTAATATCGCCGCCACTACCGCCCCTGCTCTAGCGGCCACCGGTCTTTATCTCGCGTGTCGCGAGATCGACCTTCCTTGGGGGGCAGCGGTCTTCGGGGGCTGGCTTTTTGGCTTCTCCAGTTACGAATTCGCGCAGCTTCTGGGTGAGCTGAACCTTGCGGTGGTCTGGGCTTTGCCTTTCCTGCTCTGGTTTTTCCTCTTGCGCTTACACGGTCGCATCGGACGGAAAACCTTCATTGCCACATCCGCCGCGCTACTGGCGTTCGAGTTTTGTGTGTCAAGCGAGATATTCGCCACCGGAAGTGTTTGTTCTGCCATTGCCATGACGCTGGCCGTATTGTCCCCGGCCTTGATGGACGGCGCTCCAAGCCTAAAAAGTACAATTTTAGAGGCTGGTGCCGCTTTGCTGCTCTCCTTGGTTATTCTGGCGCCTTATATCTATTCTATGCTGGGGCCGGCGTCCGGGCACCTGCAGAATGCGATAGGCATATCGCCCTCGGACGTCGTGGCGGACCCGCTCAATTTTGTTATACCAACCGATGTCCTTTGGTTGGGTACCCGCCTATTTGGTCCCATGGGAAGCGACCTTGCTGCGGGGATGTCCGATAAAAATGCATACCTCGGGCTTCCGCTAGTCAGCATCATGATCCTCTATGCCCGCGAATTCGGCTTCGCACCGAAGGCGCGCTACCTCCTGGTCATGCTCGTTACGTTCGCCATTCTAAGCCTCGGCTCAAGGTTGCGAATTCTCGGCCAAATAACCCCCGTGATTGAACCATGGATGCTCTTCACGCACCTCCCTTTGCTCGACAAGGCGCTGCCTGCGCGCCTCGCGCTCTATGTCTCCATGGTGGCCGCGATCATTGCGGCGACGTGGTATGCTCGTTCTTCCTCGGCGCTTTGGAAAAGACGCTTGGCGGGCGGTCTGGCCGTACTGTTTCTGCTTCCCAATGTAGACTCGCTTCCCATGCATGGATCGTTGCCGGATCCGCCGTTCTTCCTCACGGGCCAATATAAGGATTACATCAGGCCCGGAGAGCGAGTCATCGTTCTGCCATATGGGCCTGGCATGTGGTTTCAGGCACAGACGCGCTTCTATTTTCGTATGGTGGGCGGATATGTCGGAGGGGCGGAACCACGACCTTTTTCCGAGATCGCGGTCGACAACACGCTAAATGGAGGGCCTCTTGTTGCGGGCTACAAGCGATCCTTTCGGCAATTCCTGAGAAAATACAAAGTCGGCGCATTAATAGTCTATGGCCCTCAAAGTAAAAACGTACGGACTCTTTTGGCCAGCCTGCCGGTGCGGGGCACCGTGGTAGGTGGCGTCACCGTATTTGCTCTGACGCGAGGGCTGGGGTCGATGCGGAATCGTCGCACAAACTAAGCTTGAGATGCCCCGGAAAACCTTGCTCGGCGGCACATGGCGAGCGTTGCGTGACCGCGCATGGTCTCGGCAGAAATCGATGCCGTGGCTGGTGCTTGTTGGCGTTTCGTCTCGACCGCGAGCCGCCGAGGCTGATTTCCGAGTCGCGTCTGTTGGGTTGAGCCGGGTAGTGTGCCACGCCCCGCTCGTATTTCGGTCCGCGTCCTAACCTATTCGAGATCACACAAAGTATATCCGCTCCATTAACCCCTGAGAGCGGTCACGGTATTTAGCGGAGCATTATTCACGATCCGTGAGGGACGCGGGGCGCAAATCAAAGAGAGCGGGCTTGACGCCGCCAGAGGCGCGGCGAATGGATCAGTACGGCGGGTCGTTCAGCGGCGGCATAGGATCGCCGGAGTCCTTCCGTGCCGGCCGCTCGTTGGTGTGGCGATGGAGCTGGGCGAAGTAGCGGCTCCGGAAGAACATCTCCAGGAAGTCGTGCAAGGCGACGACCGTCTCGTCGGGCAGGTCGGATCGTCGCTAATCCCAGATCGAGGGAATGCGCTTAGCGTGACGTGCGGATCGATGGGCCTGGCCGATCAGCCCGGTTTCTAGAAAACCCCTTCTTTAGCGGTTGCCCTTCAATTGAGGTTAACCGCCACCGGACTTCACATAACGTATGCGGATCACTGTCGAGCCAATGCAGCTGTCATCGCCACTTGCGGCGGGCCTTTCATTATTCGTGACCCTTTCCGTAAAGGCCTGAGTGGCCAAGGCCTCAAGAACCCCATGTCATCCCGAGGCAGTTCCTTGATCGACGAGCGAGACCCAATGCTGCTCGTTGTGTACACGATTCGCGCGTGCCTTGCGAGACCTCCGCAGACCCCCATTACCTTAAGTACTTTAGCAATTCCCAA
>JAJZUN010000300.1 GCA_021848555.1 Pseudomonadota bacterium
GCTGTGCGTGGGCGCCGCGGTCTCGGTGAGCCCGTAGCCCTCGCAGAATTCCAGTCCGGTCAGCTCATACAGGCGCTTGGCCACGGTTTCGGGCATGGCCGCGCCGCCGCCGGAGATGCCGCGCAGGCTCGCGAGGCTGTCGGACTTGAAATTCGGGCTCGCAAACAGGTCGATCACCATGGTCGGAATATTGATCCAGCTCGTCACCTGGTGGCGTTCGATCAGCCTCAGCGCGAGTTCGCGGTCCCAGCGCGTCATCACGACGATGCCGGCGCCCAGATAGATGCTGCCGTTCATGAGCATCTGCATGCCGGTGACGTGGAAGAACGGCACCACGGCGAGCGAAACGTCGTCAGCCGAGCCGCGTGCCCAGACGCCGGCGAGGGCGATCGTGCCCATGAGCGTGCGGTGGGTGTGCATGCAGCCCTTCGGGTTGCCCGTCGTGCCCGAGGTGTAAGGCAGCGCGGCGAGATCGTCGGGCCCCGCCAGATGCTCAGCCGGCGCGCGTCCGGCCGCCAGCGCCTCGCCCCAAGCAACGATGCCGGGCGCGCGCGCCGGCGCGGGCAGCTTGAAGAAATCGGGCAGCGGCAAGTCGGTGGCCGCATCGATGTAGTCGGCGTAGTTGGCGCAGATGATGCGCGCGAGGCCTTGCCCGGCGAGCAGCGGCGCGACGCGCGGCAACAGCTCGTGGCCGCAAATCGCGAGCTTGGTCCCGGCGTCGGCGACGTAATGCGCCAATTCCGCCGTGAGGTTCATCGGATTGACCGGCACCACCGCCGCGTCGGCACGCAGAATGGCGTAATAGGCGATCACGAACTGCGGGCTGTTCTGCATGTCGAGCAGAACCCGGTCGCCTTTGCGCACGCCGCAGTCCTGCTGCAGAAAACCGGCGAGCGCGTCCACCTGCGCCTTGAGTTCGGCGTAGCTGAGTCTGCCGCCGTAGAAGAACATCGCGGTCTTGCGCGCATAGCGCGTGGCCGCGACCTCGAGGTTGTAACAGAGGCTGGTCTCGGGCAGCGGAAACTGCTTGGGCACGCCCATGGGCCAGTGCTTGTAGTGCCGATCCTGCATGATGCTCCTCCTGAGAGCTCATTACAAAATGAGGGGATATGTCCCCTCATGCTCCCCTAAATCAGGGCCGTTTCGGCAAATCCGAAACGGCCTTTCAGCTCTTGCCGCGCGCGCGATGCGCCGCAGTTTCTTCTGCGGGTCCTAGCCGTACTGCCGCGTAAGCCACTCGGCCACGCACACCGGCTTGTCCGAGCCTTCGCGCTCCACGGTCACATTCCAGGTGAGCTGGTTGCCGCCCTTGATGTTTTCGAATTTGTTGAGCACGAAGCGCGCGCGGATACGCGCGCCGGCCGGCACCGCATCGGTGAAGCGCACCCGGTTCAAGCCGTAGTTGACGCCCATTTTCATGCGGCTCACGTCGACCGTGCTCTCGAGCAGATGCGACAGCAGCGACAGCGTGAGAAAGCCGTGCGCAATGGTTCCGCCGTAGGGCGACTCGCGCTTGGCGCGTTCCGGGTCGATATGGATCCACTGCGGATCGACGATCGCACTCGCGAATTGATCGATGCGCTCCTGGCCGACCTCGAACCAGGGCGAAACGCCGATCTCCTCGCCTACGTGCAGATGCAATTGGGTGATATCGTTCATAGGCGCGCATTTTGCCATGAAACGCCGGCCGCCACGGGCGCGCCCTTCCTGACCGCCTGGGCGAAGCCCTACCCATATGACTTTCGCCACCGACCTTAAGTCACTGTGATTGCGCGGCAGGCGAAACCACAGCAGAATGCACGCGTCAAATCGTCCAGTATAGGAATCTTGAACCTGCCCGGCACCGCCAAGCTGTTCCTCGCCACCGGCTGCATCGCCGCGCTGCTTGCGGTTGCGTTCGGCGCATTCGGCGCGCACGCGCTGAAAACACGCCTCGCACCCGAGCTGCTGGCGGTCTACAAGACCGGCGTCGAATACCAGTTCTACCATGCACTGGGCCTGATCCTCGTCGGCCTGGCCGCGTTCCACTTCCCCGCCTCCGCCTATCTGCGCGGCGCAGGCTGGGCCATGCTCGCGGGCATCCTGCTGTTCTCGGGCAGCCTCTACCTGCTTGCGCTCACCGGCCTGCGCTGGCTGGGCGCAATCACCCCCCTGGGGGGAGCGGCCTTCATGGCTGCCTGGGGCCTGTTCGCGGCTGCGGTCATCAGCAGCCCCTAGCATGCACGCCTGGCAGTTTCCTTCCTACGCCTATGTGCTGATCCTGGCGGCGCTGCTCGCCTGCGGCGCCGCCGCGCTCGCCTGGCCGCGACGCAGCGCACCCGGCGGCGCCGCGTTCGTGCTGTTGATGATCGCCACCGCGACCTGGGAGCTGTTCCGCGTGCTGGAGGCAGCCGCGGTCGAGACGAGCGCCAAGGTCTACTGGGCCAGATTCGAATACCTGGGCATCGCCACCGTGCCCGTGCTGTGGTTCATGTTCACGCGCCAGTTTTCGCGGCGCGAACGCGTCAGCCCCGGGCTGGGTCCGGCCTGGCTGTGGATCCTTCCCGCCGTAACCCTGGCGCTGGTATTCAGCAACGCGCAGCACGGCTGGTTTTGGAGCGGAATCAAACCCGCATCCGCGGAACCGGGGACTCACCTCGTTTACGCGCACGGTCCGGCCTTCTGGATCACAGCCCTGTATAACTACCTGCTGATCCTGCTCGGCACCGTGGCGCTGCTCGATGCGACCATGCGCGACGAAGGGGTCGATCGGCGCCAGGCCATTGCGCTGCTTGCCGGCGCGGGCATCACCTGGATCGCCAACATGGCCTATCTCGGCGGCCTTGCTCCCGTCGCCGGGTTGGATCCGACGCCGTTCACGTTCACCCTGACCGGCGCGATCTACGCCTACACCCTGTACCGTTACCGGCTGTTCGAACGCGTGCCGGTGTCGCGGCACGCCCTGCTCGAGAGCTTGGTCGAAGGGGTGTTGGTGCTGGACAACAATCTGCGCATCGCCGACATCAATACTGCGGCCATTCGCCTGCTCGGCCTGTCCGCGGCTTCCTGCCTGGGCGGGGACGCGCCCGCGCTGCTCGCGAGCTGGCCGCAATTGCGCCAATACTGCGCGAGCGAAGGCGAAGCGCAGGGCGAGGTCCAGATCATCGGCCGCCATCTGGAGGTGCGCGCCGCGCCACTGCGCGAACGCGGCCGCAAACACCGCGGCCGGCTGCTGGTGCTGCGCGACATCAGCAAACACCGCCTCGCCGAAGATCAGCTGCGCGACGCCAATGCCCGGCTGCAGGCGCATATGGCCGAAATCGAGACCTTGCAGACCAAACTGCAGGAGCAGGCGACACGCGATTCCCTCACGGGCCTGTTCAACCGCCGTTATCTCGAAGAAACGCTGCAGCGTGAAATCGCGCAGGCATTGCGCTCGGGCGGGCCGCTGGGCATCGTCATGATCGACATCGACCATTTCAAGGAGCTCAACGACGCCTATGGCCACAGGGCCGGCGACACGGCGCTGCAGGCGCTGAGGCAACTGCTCGCGGCGAACACCCGCAGCAGCGATGTGGCCTGCCGCTACGGCGGCGAAGAGTTCGTGCTGGCGCTGCCGGGAGCGACGCTGGAAGCGGCGCGCGAACGCGCCGAACATCTGCGGCGCGCGGTCGAGGCCATGCGCGTGCCCTATGGCGGCGCGACGCTGTCGCTGACCATTTGCGCCGGCATCGCCGCCTACCCGACGCACGGCGGACGCGCAGACGAGGTGCTCGACCACGCCGACCAGGCGCTGTATCAGGCCAAGAACGGCGGGCGCAACCGCTGCATCGTATTCGCCGCCGGCGCCATACTCCCGGCCGCCCCTGGCGTTCTTCCGGCGGCTTGAGTACGCGAGGAAATATCCTCTAGTGTCCTGAGTCCGAAATGAGTTTACAGATACTGACGGCAATCCCCTGAGGCACACGGGCAAGAAATAAGGTTAGCGAATTTAGGATTCGGGACACTAGCCCGCCGTAGCTGAATTGATCGGCGCGGGCGCCTGGCTCAGGCTCCCACGCCGGTCTCATGCAGGAAGCGCTCCACCTCATCGCGTGTAGGGCTGCCGTTGCGGCCGCCGGCCCGCGTGCATTTGATCGCTGCAGCCGCATTGGCATAGCGCAGCGCCTGCTCCGGCGCTTTTGCCTCCGCCAGCATCAGCGCGAACGCGCCGTGGAACACATCGCCTGCCGCGAGCGTGTCCACCACGGATATGGCAAACGCGGGAAGCCGGCGCAAGCCGTCTGCTTGCCCGGCTGCGATCCAGTGCACGCCGCGCTCGCCTTGCGTGACTGCAGCGAAGCGCGCGCCCAGTGCAAGCGCCCGGCGCAGTCCGCCATCAATCCCGCCCGCGCCGGCGAAACATTCCAGCCCGTGCTCGGAAAACAGCACGTATTCGGCCTGCCCCGCCAGTGCCTGCAGCGTTGCGCCCTCGGCAGTATCGGCATCGAGCACGCTGGGAATGCCGGCGCGGCGCGCAGCACGCAGCGCGGCGAGCGCGCCCTGCGGCCA
This sequence comes from Pseudomonadota bacterium, assembly GCA_021848555.1. The sequence continues at coordinate 4,531 of JAJZUN010000300.1, forward strand.
GCGTACATCGGCGAGCAAAGCGCCGGCGGATGCAATCTGCGCGAGCGGCAGCCAATCGGCCGGAGCCTCGAGCGCGCTGCCGCGATAGCTCACGATCAGGCGCTCGCCGCGCGCGTCGACCAGGATCGCCGACGTGGACGACTGCAGCCCGGTGAAACGGCGCAGGCCGTCCACGTCCACGCCTGCGGCCTGCAGTTGGACGC
>JAJZUN010000301.1 GCA_021848555.1 Pseudomonadota bacterium
GGCAAACGTCGAGGCAAAGGTTCCTCGCGCGAGCACAGTCCTTATTCCGAGCTTTGCGCCGGCATTCGCTTGGTGATCGCCGAGAGTTTCGAGCGCATTTATCAGCAGAATTGCCACAATCTCGGAATTTTAACTTCCACCGATTTCGGCCTGATCGAACGGGTTCGCGCCGGCGAGGCGATACCCGTCGAGGAATTCACGCATGGCTGGGATCCGATCACTCAGGAGATCATCCGCTCCGGCGGCTTGTTCGGGCTGACACGGCGCCGTCTGTCAGGCGAAGTGAAGCTTCCCTTACCGGGGCATGCACCTGCCGCGATGACCTATGCGGAGAAACTTATCGCGCGCGCAGTAGTGCGCGACCCGCAGGCGGGCGAGATCGGTGTGCCGTGCGTGCGTCCGGGCGACGGCGTATTCGTTCATGCCGATTGGCGCTTTTCCTACGAATTCATGACGCCTCTGGCGGCCAGCGCCCTCGAGCGTGCGTTTCCGGACTATAAGCTAAAGGATGCCGATTCCGTCCGCTGTTTTCGCGATCACCTTACCTTCGTCCGGTACGCTCTGGATGAAAAGCAGCGGGCCATGGGCCTGTTCGAAGCTGCGCTAGAGCTCGACACCGTACAGAAGCGCTTTTGCAGGCGCAATGGCGTGCACCTGCATGGCGAACTTTCAGACCGCGAAGGCAGCGAAGGCATTTGCCACTCGATCATGGCTGAGCGCTATTCGATGCCGGGGCAGATCGTCGTCGGTACCGATTCGCACACATCGCACTCCGGCGCGCTGGGAGCGCTTGCATTCGGCGTGGGCTCGACCGACATGGCGAACGCCTGGGTTACAGGGGATGCCGGCATCAAAGTGCCCGCCACGTGTCGCGTGGTGCTCAGTGGCAAGCTACCGACCGGAGTTGCCACCAAGGACGTCGCGCTGCATTTGCTAAGTCTGCCCTATATTCGCGATGGCCACGCCCTCGGCCAGGTAATTGAATATAGCGGTGCAGCACTGTCGTCCATCAACACCGATGAACGAGCGACGCTCACCAACATGGCAGCTGAGATCGGGGGCTTCACCGGACTTGTTGCGCCCGACGAGGAAACGGCGCGCTTTATACGCGATCGTCGTGGAGTCGAGACCAAGATAGAATCGTGGATGCGAAGCGATCCCGATGCGACGTTCGCGCAGGTAATCGAAATCGATTGCTCGCAACTGCAACCCATGCTTGCACGACCCGGCGACCCCGGCAATGGCATGACGGTAGCGGCGCTGGAGGCGCCGGTGCGCATAGACATCGCCTACGGCGGCTCGTGCACCGGCGGCAAGCGCGAGGATTTTGAGCGTTACCATGAAGTATTGCGCTGGGGGATAGACCATGGGCTCAAGGTAGCGCATGGTGTACGGTTCTATCTTCAATTCGGCAGCCAGGACGTTCGCGATTACTGCCTTAGAAGCGGAATGTTCGATACATTCCAAGCGGCGGGAGTGCAGCTTGTCGAGCCGGGGTGCGGAGCATGCATTAATGCCGGTCCTGGCGTTTCCACTCACGCCGATCAAGTTACCGTGAGTGCCATCAACCGCAATTTTCCGGGACGTTCCGGACCCGGGCAGGTCTGGCTCGCCAGCCCAGCGACGGTCGTTGCCAGCGCGTTCGCCGGACGCATCATCAGTTTTGAAGAACTGCAAAGGAACCACATAACGATCTGACCAAGGTGGAGGAGGCAAGCAGTCCCGCCTCGGAAACCAGCATGGAGTAGCGACTTGGTGTTTCTGTCCTAAGAGCTACCAATTCTTGAGTAATGCAGTGCAACTGAGATGCCGTTGCGAAATGAATTTGCAATGGCCTGATCAAGGGGAGCGCCGGCGCCGGTATCCCCCCTTGTTTCCAAACAAGCTCCGAAGAGGTTCTCATGAGCGCAAACATCGAGACGCCGAACCCGCCCGCCGCGCTCAAAGGCATGCGCGTGGTCGAAATGGGGCAGCTGATCGCCGGACCGTTCTGCGGCAAGATGCTGGGCGAATTTGGCGCCGACGTGATCAAAATCGAGCCGCCCGGCGCGGGCGACCCGCTGCGCAACTGGCGCATGCTCAGGAATGGCACCTCGGTGTGGTGGCAGGTGCAGTCGCGCAACAAGCGCTCGCTGGCGCTCGACTTGCGCGGGACCGAGGGCCAGGACGTCGCCAGACGCCTGATCGCCGAAGCCGATGTGCTGATCGAGAATTTTCGTCCGGGCACGCTGGAGAAATGGGGCCTGGGCTGGGACGAGCTCAGCCAACTGAATCCCGGCCTGGTGATGCTGCGCATCTCGGGCTACGGCCAGACCGGCCCTTACCGCGACCTGCCGGGGTTCGGCGCGATCGCCGAAGCGATGGGCGGTCTGCGCCACCTCAGCGGCGAGCCGGGCAGAGTGCCGGTGCGGGTGGGCGTTTCGATCGGCGACACACTGGCGGCCCTGCACGGCACCATAGGCGTGATGATGGCCCTGTACCACCGCAAGGTGAACGGCGGCACAGGGCAGGTGATCGACGTCGCGCTGCACGAGGCGGTGTTCAATGTCATGGAAAGTCTGATCCCCGAATACAGCGTGTCCGGCGCGGTGCGCGAGGCGGCCGGCAGCGCGCTCCCCGGGATTGCGCCTTCGAACGCCTATCCCTGCGCAGACGGTCACGTGCTGGTTGCCGGCAATGGCGACAGCATTTTCAAGCGCTTGATGCGGGCGATCGGGCGCGCCGATCTGGGCGATGCGCCCGACCTGGCAAACAACGCCGGCCGCGTCGCGCGGGTGGCCGAGCTCGACGCCGCGATCGCGGCCTGGACGCGCAAGCGCAAGGCGGATGAAGTGCTCGCCACGCTGGGCGCGGCAGGCGTTCCCGCCGGACGCGTCTACACGGCCCGCGACATCCACGAGGACCCGCATTTCCGCGCGCGCGACATGATCCTGCGCCAGGAGACGCGCGACGGCTACGCGCTCGATGTGCCGGGTATCGTGCCCAAGCTGTCGGCCACGCCCGGCAGTGTGCGCTCGTCCGCGCCGCACCTGGGTGAGGACACGGACAGCGTAATGCGCGAAATGGGATTTTCGGCGGAAGACATCGCCGCGCTGCGAAAGAATGGAGCCATAGCATGAGTGGCGTGATGAACGGCAGCAATATCTGGAATGGCGCATGCAGGCGCATTTTCATGCAGGAGGTCGGCACGCGCGACGGCTTGCAGGTCGAAGCCGCTTTTGTGCCTACCGAAGACAAGATCGCGCTGGTCGATGCGCTGTCCGAGGCGGGCATGGCGAAAATAGAGGTCACCGCCTTCGTCTCACCGCAAGCGATTCCGGCGCTGCGCGACGCCGATCGCGTGCTGCAGGAAATCCAGCGCAAGCCGAGCGTGGTCTACACCTGCCTGGTGCCCAATGTGCGTGGCGCCGAGCGCGCGATTGCCGCGCGCGCCGACGAACTCAACCTGGTGATGTCGGCGAGCGAATCGCACAACCTGAGCAATTTGCGAATGACGCGCGAGCAATCCTTCGCCGCGCTGGCGCAGGTCGTGGATCTGGCCCGCGGCGCGGGGGTGGCGGTGAACATCTCTCTTTCCTGTTCGTTCGGCTGCCCGATGGAGGGCGATGTGCCCGAAGCCGTGGTACTCGGCTGGGTGCAGAGTTTCGTTGACCTCGGCGCACGCGGCGTCACCATGTGCGACACCACCGGCATGGCGCATCCAGGCCTGGTATCGGCGCTGACGCAAGCCGTGCGCAAGCGTTGGCCGGCGACCGAACTCACGCTGCATTTCCACAACACGCGCGGCATGGGCCTCGCCAACGTGATGGCGGCGATAGCCGCCGGCGCCGACCGTTTCGATGCATCCCTGGGCGGTCTCGGCGGCTGCCCGTATGCGCCCGGCGCGACCGGTAATGTGTGCAGCGAGGAGATCGTGCACGCGCTCGAACTCATGGGTTACGACACCGGCGTCGACTTGGCGAAGCTGCTGGAAGCTTCCCAGCGCCTGCCCGCGCTGATCGGGCACGACATCCCCAGCCAGATCGTCAAGGCCGGACGCCGCCTCGATCTGCACCCGGTGCCCGGTGATTTCGGGGCGATTCGCGCACGCGCGCTGGCGCGCCCGTCAAAGCCGCAGAACTAATCTACGCAAGCCAGAAACAAGGAGAATCCGATGCTAAACATAGCGTCTTAAATAATGCCGCATAATCGCCGCAGCACTGCGTTTGGTTTCTGCCAAAGGTCGAAGCACGAGTCGACTGCAGTGAGCAATTCGCCCAGGGCCCCGAAGAAACGATTGTGCGTCGCTAAACGCCGCGCCAGCTTCCAGACTCGTTCGATGGGGGCCAGTTGCGGGCTGTATGGCGGTAGGAATAGCAAAGTCAGAACATTCGCGGCCGGATTGATTCGCCTATTCCTTGACCCTCCGTACCACTTCGGCCAGTGCCTTCAAATCAGCCAGCCGCGTCGTGGATCGCCGCGCGACGAGGGCGATGGTGCGCTTGGGGCAGGGTTTGGCCAGCGGTCGCGCAACCAGGTTGGGACTCGCCGTCAGTCCGCGTCTCACCGCCATTTCCGGGACCAGCCCGATACCGAGCCCGGACTCCACCATCTGCACCAGAGTCAAAAGACTGGTGGCCTCCACGCCCTCCGATGACCGACGACTCGACACACCACACGCATACAGCGCGTGATCCCGCAGGCAATGTCCCTCCTCGAGGAGCAGCAGGCGGTCGGACATCG
>JAJZUN010000302.1 GCA_021848555.1 Pseudomonadota bacterium
TCTTGAAATGGTCCACGTCGAGCATCGCGATCGCATGCACCGGGCCGAGGCCGTGCAGCCGTTCTTCCAGCGCGCGCCGGCTGGGCAGTCCGGTCAGTTCGTCGCGGAACGCGAGGCGGTGCGATTCCTGCAGCAGCGACACCAGCAGGATGGCCCCGGCCGCCGCCATGAATGCGTTGAACGCGGAAATGGTGGTCACCCACTCGCAGGCGATGAAAAAGGCCACCAGGGCTCCCACCAGGCCGGTGTCCAGCGGCCGCGTATGCATCCTTGGCGGTCTGGGCCACGCGCGCCAGATCGCGGCGACCAGCGCGGCGACGAACAGCAGCCGGCCTGCAACGGGAGCCGGCGGCGAGCGCAGCAGCCAGTGGTCGAGCAGGCCCTCCCATGCCGTGCCCGACAGGCTGCTGCGGCCTGCACTCGCGATCCAGGCGACGACCAGCGTCTCGACCACGGCCAGCATGAACCAGCGGTAATTGAAATGGTGGTAGACGCCGCGCTCGGGGAGGAGCAGCGCGAGCAGAAGATTGAGCGGGACCAGTATGGCGATGGCGCTGTACACGGCGCGCGCGGCGAAGCTGGCGGCGCCGAATTCGAGCGCAATGCCATAAGCGGCGAAAGCGGCGAGCAGCGACGCGAGCGCGATGAAAACCCGGCCGCGGTTGAACCACAAGCCCATGCCGGTTCCCAGCAGCAGGATCAGATAGGGTCCGAGCGTCTTCAGGCCGGAGAGCGAGGGCGGCAGCGCCGGGCCGGCGGCCAGCGCCAGTGCCGCCGCCAGCAGAATCGCGGCCGGCGCGATGGCAGGACCGAAGGCGCGAAGCGGTGAGGAATTCAAGGGTGCGTGCGGTGCATGGTTTCGAGGCTGCCGATTGTCGTCGTCCCGCCCCTCTATGGACGATGGCCAGAGTTGTTCTGCGCGACATGGTACACCGGCCGCGCCGGCGCGAGCATGCCGCGGTTCAAAAGCGCAGGCCCAGCGCTGTCCCGTCAGACCGGGCGCTTCACCCGGAACCAGGCGGCGTAGAGGGCAGGGACGAACAGCAGGGTCAGCTCGATCGCTACGGATACCAATGATACGGGTAGTCCATTTGGGCGGCAACGCGCGCACGCGCTTCGGCGCCGGCGATCCTTTGCACCACGTGCAGTCCGGCGTCCAGGGCCGAGGAGACACCGCGCGCGGTGATGACCCCGCCCTCGTCGACGACCCGGTCGTGCACCACGCTGCCGCAATAGGCTTCGAGGTCCCCATAGGCGCTGGGATGCGTGGTGGCGTGCCGGCCGCGCAGGAAACCTGCGGCGCCAAGCAGCAGGGCGCCGGTGCACACCGACACCTTCAGCGGGGCGGGCGCGGCCGTTTTCAACCATGCGATGAACCCGGGATCGTGCTGCAGGGCGCGGGTGCCGAAACCGCCAGGCACGAAAACCAGGTCATAGCAGGCCAGCGATTCCGCCACCGCGTCGGCCTCGACGCGCAGTCCGCGATCGTCGATGACCTGCGGCGTCGCCGCGCAGACGCGCCATTCGAACCCGTCGACGATGCGCATCGATTTCAGGCGCGTCACCGGATCGTAGAAGCCGATGAAGTCCAGAGAGGTCATGCGATCGAAAATGATGAATGCGGCGTTCATGGGGACAGTCTCGCGCGCTTGTAGTCGTCATAGCTCAGGTGCGCCGGATCGCAATGCGGCGTTGCGGCGAAAAGTTCTCACTTCATTGGCGTATCCGGATCGCCCAAAAAAGCGTCAGGATAACAGACCCTAAGATGCGCGCCGCGCGTGCCAACGCACGCCCAGCGCGGCCAGTTCGTTCAGCAGCAACGCGGCGATCACCAGGGCGCCGCCGGCCAGCGTGGCCAGGCCGGGCGCCTCACCCGCGCCCAGCCAGGCCCACAGCGGGCCCAGCACCACTTCGAGCAGGGCCAGCAGGGAGATCTCGGGCGCCGACAGGTGCCGGCTGGCGCGCACCATCAGCATGCAGGGCAGGCCTAGCTGCAGGCAGCCGAGACCGGCCAGCAGGACGAGGTCGTGCGCGTTGGCCCGGAACGGCAGGGCGTAGGGCAGGGTGAGCGCGGTGGAAATGATGGCGCCCAGGAGCACCGCCGGGATGAAATCCACCGAACGGCCGGCGTGTTTCAGGGTCACGAAGTTCACCGCCGCGGCAACCGGCACCGCCAGCGCGATCAGCATCCCGGCGAGATGGCGCGGCTCGTTCCCGGCGAATCCCGAGCCGAACATCCACAGCATGCCGGCGATGGCGAGCACGATCGCCGCCCAGGTGCGCGGCGCGATCGGCTCGCGCAACACCGCGCGAGCGAGCAGCGCCGTGAGCAGCGGGCCGATGCTGTTGACGATCAGGGTGTTCGCGGTGGTGGTGGTCATCAGCGCCAGCATGAAGGCGCTGAACATGATGGCCCACATCGCGCCGGACAGGAGGCCGTAGCCGCCGCTGGCGCGCACCGCAGTCCAGGCGTCGCGGCCGCGCGTGAGGAGCAGCGCGGCGAGCACGAACGCGGCGGCAAACAGGCTGCGCCAGAAGGTCACCTCCCAGCGCCCGGCGGTCTCGAGATGGCGCGTGACCACGCCGGCCGTGCTCCACAGCAGGGGCGCGACGATCATCAGCACCACCGCGCGGCCGTGCGCGCCGGAATCGCCTGCCTGTGTCATCGCTTGCTCCGTGCGAGAAAGCGGTCGAGTTCGGCCGCGAGCCCGGGCTTTCCGCTGTCGGAAAACTCGTAGCGCGCGCGTACCACCGGCTTGTCCAGCGCCATCAGCGCCGCCAGGTCGATAGGCGTCGCGGCCACCACGACGTCGGCCGGCGCGGCGTTGATGGTCAGTCGCAGCGCTTCGAGCTGCGCCGGCGAATAGCCCATGGCCGGCAGCACCGGCCCGATATGCGGATACTGGTGATAGACCGTGGCGATGTCCGGCGCGGCCGAGGCGCGCGGATCGACGATCTCTGCCGCGCCCGCCTGCAGCGCCGCGACTAGCCCGGCGCCGTGGGGCATGCCGCCGTGGGTGACGCTGGGACCGTCTTCGACCACCAGCACGCGCCGGCCGGCCACCGCGGCTGCGTCATCCAGATGCACCGGCATGGATCCGCGCAGGATTACCGCGCGTGGATTGACCAGGCGCACCTTGTCGATCAGCGTATTCACTATGGCGGGATCGACCGCATCGGCTTTCGCCACCAGCACGATGTCGGCCATGCGCAGCACCGTTTCGCCCGGATGGTAGCCGGTTTCGTGGCCCGGACGCAGCGGATCGACCAGCACGATGTGCAGGTCGGGACGGACAAAGGGAAAATCGTTGTTGCCGCCGTCCCACAGGATGACATCGGATTCGCGCCCCGCCCGTTCGATGATGTCGACGTAATCCACGCCCGCATAGACGATGTTGCCCGCGGCGAGGTGCGGCTCGTATTCCTCGCGCTCTTCGATGGTGCAGGCGGCGCGATCGAGGTCGTCGTGGGCGGCAAAACGCTGCACGCGCTGGCGCTCGAGGTCGCCGTAGGGCATGGGGTGGCGCACCACGCTGGCGCGCAGGCCGCGGCGCTTGAGTTCGCGCGAAATCCAGCGGCTGACCGGAGACTTGCCGCAGCCGGTGCGCACCGCCGATACCGCGATAACCGGCTTGCCCGCCGAAATCATGGTGCGCTGCGGGCCCAGCAGCACGAAATCCGCGCCGGCGGCGAGCGCACGCGAGGCGAGGTGCATGACCTCGGCGTGGGCGAGATCGCTGTAGGCGAACACGATCTGCTCGACGTCCTGCGTTCGGATCAGCGCCTCGAGTTCGGCCTCGGGCACGATCGCTATGCCTTCCGGATAAAGCGGACCGGCGAGAGCGGCGGGATAGCGGCGCCCGGCGATGCCCGGGATCTGCGCGGCGGTGAACGCGACCACTTCGAACGCCGGGTCGTCGCGGTAGGCGACATTGAAATTGTGGAAATCGCGGCCGGCCGCGCCCATGATCGCGATGCGTGTGCGGTAGGCGGTGTTCACGCTGCAGTCTCCAGTTTCACCGCACTGCGCCCGGCCAGGAATTCCGCCAGCACGCGCGCGGTGTGCGAACGCGCCGGCGTGCGCGCGAGCGCGGCCGGAGTGCCCTGCGCAGCGATGCGCCCGCCGGCGTCGCCGCCTTCGGGGCCGAGGTCGACGATCCAGTCGGCATCCGCAATGACATCCAGGTTGTGCTCGATCACCACCACGGTGTTGCCGGCGTCGACCAGGCGATGCAGCACGCGCAATAGCTTCTCGACGTCGGCCATGTGCAGGCCCACGGTGGGTTCGTCCAGCACGTAAAGAGTTTTACCCCTCTTTGAAAAAGGGGGGCCAGGGGGGATTTTACTGGCCACCGCAAAATCCCCCGGCGCTGGCGCGCCACCCCCTTTTTCAAAGGGGGTATCCATTGTGCGCACCTTCGATAGTTCGGTGACGAGTTTGATCCGCTGCGCCTCGCCGCCGGACAGCGTCGGGCTTTGCTGGCCCAGGGTCAGATAGCCGAGACCCACGTCCTGCAGCAGGCGCAATGCATGATGGGTGGAAGGATGCGCGGCGAAGAACGCCACCGCCTCGTCCACGTTCATGGCGAGCACCTCGCCTATCGATTTCTGCTTGAAGCGCACCGCCAGCGTCTCGGGGTTGAAGCGCGCGCCGCGGCAGACTTCGCACAGCACCTTGACGTCGGGGAGGAAGCTCATCTCGATGCGCTTCATGCCCTGG
>JAJZUN010000303.1 GCA_021848555.1 Pseudomonadota bacterium
AGATTCAATCATCACATCCACATAGCGTTCAAATCGCGATTCCAGACTTTTGGCCACAGCACACCTCCAAAATCACTTGAAGATGTCGCTATAATGCCTTATTATTTAACACAGTACAACTAAAGATCGATAAAATAATCTTGTCAGTATAGTTCAGGTTCACCCCGGACTCTGCCATCTTGACCAAGAGCAGCGGCGGGTGCGCGCCGCTCCCGGTCAGGATAGGTGCATTGTTACATCTTCCGCAATTCGCCGTGCGCAATGCCCAGCGCCTTGGCGACGCCCTCGCCGTAGGCGAACAAGCTGTAGGATTCGCGCACCCTCGACTTGGTCCGGGATAACCGGATGCCAGGTCGCGGCTGCGCTGCATAGGCCCTTTAAGGCCTATCCTCAGAGATCACGCAAGGTCGTAGCGATCAAGGTTCATCACCTTGCTCCATGCCGCCACAAAGTCGCGCACGAACGCTTTTTGCGAGTCGCCGCACGCATAGACTTCCGCGAGCGCCCGGAGCTGGGAGTTCGAGCCGAAGACGAGATCGACGATGGTACCGGTCCACTTGAGCTTGCCCGTCGCCCGATCGTACCCCTCCAACACGCCATCGGATGTGGCGGACTTCTGCCACCTCGTCTTCATGTCGAGCAGATTCACGAAGAAATCATTGGTCAATGCCTCGGGCTGCTTGGTGAAAACACCGTGCTTGGACTGGCCGACGTTCGCATTCAGGGCACGCAGGCCGCCGATCAGCACCGTCATTTCGGGGGCGGTCAGCGTCATCAACTGCGCCTTGTCCACCAGCAGCTCGGCCGCCGATCCCTCGAGTCCCTTGCGCACGTAGTTGCGGAACCCGTCCGCGATCGGCTCCAGTACGGCGAACGAGCCCACATCGGTCTGCTCCTGCGAGGCATCCATGCGCCCCGGCGTGAAGGGAACCTCCACGTCCTGGCCGGCCTTCTTCGCAGCAGTCTCGACGGCTGCGCAGCCGCCCAGCACGATCAGGTCGGCAAGCGAAACCCTCTTGCCGCCAAACTGCGTGCCGTTGAAGTCCTTCTGGATCGCTTCCAGCTTCTGCAGGACCTTCGCCAGTTCAGCCGGCTGGTTGACTTCCCAGTTCTTCTGCGGCGCCAGGCGAATACGCGCGCCGTTCGCTCCGCCGCGCTTGTCGCTGCCGCGGAACGTTGCTGCAGACGCCCAGGCGGTCGTGACCAGTTGGGAGATGGAAAGGCCGGACGCGAGGATCTTGGCCTTCAGAGCGGCAATGTCCTGCGCGTCGATCAATTCGTGATCCACTGCGGGAATGGGGTCTTGCCAGATGAGCGCTTCCGCGGGAACCTCCGGGCCGAGGTAGCGCGCACGAGGACCCATGTCGCGGTGCGTCAGCTTGAACCACGCCCGGGCGAACGCATCCGCGAACTGATCCGGATTCTCGTGGAAGCGCCTTGAAATCTTTTCGTAGGCAGGGTCGAAGCGCAGCGCGAGGTCGGTGGTCAGCATGGCCGGCGCGTGGCGCTTCGACGGGTCGTGGGCATCCGGCACTGTACCGGCGCCCGCGCCACCCTTCGGCGTCCACTGGTGCGCACCGGCCGGGCTCTTCGTCAGCTCCCATTCGTAGCCGAACAGGTTCCAGAAGAAGTTGTTGCTCCATTTCGTCGGCGTGGTGGTCCAGGTGACTTCCAGGCCGCTGGAGATCGTGTCACCCCCCTTGCCGTTGCCAAAGGCGTTCTTCCAGCCGAAGCCCTGCTCCTCGATGCCAGCGGCCTCGGGCTCGGAACCGACATACTTGCCCGGATCGGCGGCGCCGTGGGTTTTGCCGAAGGTGTGGCCGCCAGCGATGAGCGCAACCGTCTCTTCGTCGTTCATCGCCATGCGGGCGAAGGTCTCGCGAATGTCTTTGGCGGCGGCAAGCGGATCAGGATTGCCGTTCGGGCCTTCCGGGTTCACGTAGATCAGGCCCATTTGAACCGCGCCGAGCGGATTTTCAAGGTTACGGTCGCCACTGTGGCGCTTGTCATCCAGCCACTTGCCCTCAGACCCCCAGTAAATGTCCTCTTCAGGTTCCCAGATGTCCTCACGCCCGCCGGCGAAACCGAAGGTCTTGAATCCCATCGATTCCAGAGCGACGTTGCCAGCGAGGATCATCAGGTCGGCCCAGGAGATCTTCCGGCCGTACTTCTGCTTGACCGGCCAAATCAAGCGGCGTGCCTTGTCGAGGTTGACGTTGTCGGGCCAGCTGTTGAGGGGCGCAAAGCGCTGGCTGCCGGTCCCTGCGCCACCACGGCCGTCGCCGGTGCGGTAGGTACCTGCGCTGTGCCATGCCATGCGAACGAACAAAGGTCCGTAGTGACCGAAGTCCGCCGGCCACCAGTCCTGTGAGTCGGTCATCACCGCCAAGAGATCCTTCTTCACCGCATTCAGGTCGAGGCGCTTGAACTCCTCGGCGTAGTTGAACGCCTCGCCCATGGGGTCGGACTTGGAGGAGTGTTGGTGCAAAATGCCTAGCTTCAGCTGATTGGGCCACCAGTTTGCGTTCGATGGGGCTCCACCGGCTACAGTGTGTTTGCGAGCATCACCCGAGAATGGGCATTTAGTTTCAGTTGACATGGCTTGCATCTCCTTGCTTGGTTGTGAAGTTAATGGGTCAGCCGAATGCAGGCATCAGGTGGAACAAGTCCGACAACAGCACGCCGGCGCCGCCCAGGGTGATTGCGACGCCAGCGACAAAGCGGATCGTGTGCGCGAGTCCACGGCCGGAAAAGGCGGTTTCAGGAAAACCTGAGGGCAGGTACGGTTTCAATTTGCAATGAGAATTCAATCTAGCCTCTTCATCCATGACAGCTTTGACATCGCTCATGTCGCCGCACGCTTTTCGGCCATCCTTCGCGCGCAACCTGATACCACGCGTCGTGCGGCATCCCGCCTGGCGTCGCATCTATGCCGGCACCGCCACAGGAGCCGCTGCCGGAACTGAACTGCGAATCAGGTGGTCGAAGGCGGACAGGCTGGCCTTGGCCCCTTCTCCCATGGCAATGGCGATCTGCTTGTACGGCACCGTGGTGGCATCGCCGGCGGCGAAAACACCGGGCACTGAGGTCTCGCCGCGCGCATCCACCACGATCTCGCCGCGCGGCGAAAGGGCTATGGTCCCTTTGAGCCAGTCGGTGTTCGGCAGCAGGCCGATCTGGACGAAAATGCCCTCGAGCGCGAGCCGCCGCTTGTCGCCGCTGACGCGGTCCTGATAGACGAGACCATTCACCCTCTCACCGTCGCCGCCGACCTCGGTGGTCAGGGCGCTGGTGATGATCGCGACATTGGGCAGGCTACGCAGCTTGGCCAGGAGCACCGCGTCGGCGCGCAGCTTGCTGTCGAATTCGAGCAGCGTGACCTGGGCAACGATGCCGGCGAGATCGATGGCTGCCTCCACCCCCGAGTTGCCGCCGCCGATCACCGCGACGCGCTTGCCCTTGAACAAGGGACCATCGCAGTGCGGGCAATAGGCCACGCCGCGGCCGCGGTATTCCTTCTCGCCGGGCACGTTCATCTCGCGCCAGCGCGCGCCGGTGGCGATGATGACGCTTTTCGCCCTGAGCGTGGCGCCGCTGGCGAGGCGTACGGCGGTGAGACCGTCCGTGCCGGCGGGAATCAGCGCCTCTGCCCGCTGCAGGTTCATGATGTCGACCCCGTATTCGCGCACGTTCTGCTCGAGTGCCGCGGCCAGCTTCGGCCCCTCGGTGTGCGGCACCGAGATCAGGTTCTCGATCGCCAGCGTGTCTAGCACCTGGCCGCCGAAGCGCTCGGCCACGACGCCGGTGCGGATTCCCTTGCGCGCGGCGTAGATGGCCGCCGCTGCGCCGCCGGGCCCGCCGCCGACGATGAGCACGTCGAACGGGTCACTGGCATCCAGCTTCCCGGCATTGCGCGCGGTGGCGGCGCCGTCGATTTTCGCCACGATCTCCTTGAGCGTCATGCGGCCCTGGCCGAAGGCTTCGCCATTCACGAACACGGTGGGCACGGCCATGATCCTGCGCGCCTCGACTTCACCCTGAAACAGCGCGCCGTCGATCATCACGCTCTCGATGCCGGGGTTGAGCACCGCCATCAGGTTGAGCGCCTGCACCACATCCGGGCAGTTGTGGCAGGAGAGCGAAATAAAGGTCTCGAAGCGGAAGGTGCCTTGAATCGCCTTGATCTGCTCGATCATGGCCGCCTCGACCTTGGGCGGGTGGCCGCCGGCCTGCAGCAGGGCCAGCACCAGCGAAGTGAATTCGTGACCCATCGGAATACCGGCAAAGCGCACGCGCGCGGCCTCGCCCTTTTGGCCCACGGCGAAGGACGGCTTGCGCGCATCCGTGCCGTCGGTACGCAGGGTGATCAGCCGCGACAGACTGCCGATCTCGGCAAGCATTTGCCGCATCTCGGCGGCTTTTGCGCTGGCATCGAGCGAGGCGATAACCTCGATGGGCTGCTGCAGGCGTTCGAGGTAGGTCTTGAGCTGGGCCTTGATGTTGTCGTCGAGCATGCTTGTTCTCCTTGACTGAATTGCACTGCAAAGGCGCCGCACTCGCGCGCACCTTTACGCTGCAATCCCGTCCCCGGGGTATCCCCCGGGGCGGGGGCAGGCATCAGATCTTACCGACCAAGTCCAGGGAAGGCGCGAGCGTCGCTTCGCCTTCCTTCCACTTGGCCGGGCAGACTTCGCCGGGGTGGGCGGCAACG
>JAJZUN010000304.1 GCA_021848555.1 Pseudomonadota bacterium
AGAACCAACATGTATCGACGTTTTCTTGTGGCGGGGGCTTTGTCCATCGCTGCCGCAGCACCATCGGCTTGGGCGCAGCCCGCGCCCGACAGCGCCAAAGCCGATCCGCGGGATGCCGGGGCGTCCGTGCCTCAGCTCGTCTACCGATCGCCTTTGTCCGGCTACCGCGTTCTTTCCGACGAGAAAGCGGGGTCATGGAGGGAGACCAACGACCAGGTCGGCCGCATTGGAGGATGGCGCGCCTACGCTAAGGAAGCGCAGGAACCCGGGTCGGCAGGCAGTTCGGCGCCGCCCGCTGCCGATAAGCCCGTTCCGGCCGATGGTGGCCAATCCATGCAAGGCGGCCATGGCGGCCACAAGCCGAACTGAGGAGCGGACCATGACGAACCACGCTCTCAAACTGCCAAGCAAGCGGATGCTGGCGATCGCGCTTTCCGCTTTCGCTCTCGGCGGCTGCGCGACCTTCAGCGAGGACGGTGGTTTCGGCACTGTCGAACGCACGGCGAAGGAGCGCATCGGCAAGTCGGTCAAGTGGGCCAGGACGGACGCCGACCGCGACGCCATCGACCAGCGGGTAGCGCAGTTGCTGGGCCAAGCGCTGTCGGTGGATGACGCCGTGCAAGTCGCCCTGCTGAACAACAAGGGTTTGCAGGCGGACTTCTACGATCTGGGGATATCCGAAGCGGATCTGGTGCAGGCGGGGCGCCTGCGCAACCCGCATTTCTCGATGCTGCGCGCGCGCCGCGGCGACGACTACAAGATCGAGCAGGCGCTGACGTTCAATATCTTCTCGCTGGTGACGATGCCACTGGCGCGGGAGATGGAGCAACGCCGCTTCGCGCAGATGCAGCGCCAAGTCGCGATGGACGTGCTGCGGCTTGCGGCCGAAACGCGCAAAGCCTATTTCACCGCGGTTGCGGCCGGGGAGACCGCGCGCTACATGCGGCAGGTCAGGGCAGCCGCGGACGCCGGCGCGGAACTCGCGCGCCGCATGGCGCAGGCCGGCAACTGGAACAGACTCGACCAGGCGCGCGAACAAGGGTTCTACGCCGACGCCGCGCTCAACGTCGCGCGCGCCGAGCAGGCGCAGACCGTTGCGCGCGAGCAATTCACGCGCCTGCTCGGACTGTGGGGAGCGCAGACGCGGTTCAAGCTGCCCGAGCGGCTGCCGGACCTGCCCAAGACCGCCGACGACCTGCCCGACGTCGAGCAACTGGCGATGGAGCAGCGCCTGGACCTGCAGGCCGTGCGTCTGGAAACCGAGGCGCTGGCCAAACACCTGGGGCTGACCAAGACCACGCGCTTCGTCAACGCGCTGGAGTTCGGCCCTGCCCGCGTACTGGAGGGGCAGCGCTCCGATCCATTCAAGAACGGCTATGAGCTCAGCTTCGAGCTGCCGCTGTTCGACTGGGGCGGCGCGAAAGTCGCCAAGGCCGAAGCGATCTATATGCAGGCGGTCGATCGCGCAGCGGCAGCGGCGATCAATGCACGCTCGGAAGTGCGCGAGACCTACCAGGGGTACCGCACGAGCTACGACATCGCCCGGCACTACCGCGATGAAATCGTGCCCATCCGCAAGCGCATCGCGGAAGAAAACCAGCTTCGCTATAACGGCATGCTGATCGGCGTGTTCGATCTGCTCGCCGATACGCGCGCGCAGATTGCCAGCGTCAACGCCTATATCGAGGCCCTGCGCGATTTCTGGCTGGCGCAGAGCGATTTGCAGATGGCGTTGATCGGAAAGCCGGCAATAAGCGCAGCCCAGAAAACCGACATGGTCGTGCCGACAGGCGGCGCGGGCCATTGATCGAAAAGGACGGATGAACATGATTTCCCGACGCGATTTTCTGAAAGATGCGGGGATCGCGGGCGCCGCGGTGGCCGCTGCCGCCGTGAGCAAAGTGGCGATGGCCGCCCTGCCCGAGCCCGTGACCATGGACCAGGCGGCTACTCAGCCGCCGCTCATTCCCCCCAATGGGCGCTCCTACAACCCCGTGGTGACGCTCAACGGCTGGACTTTGCCCTGGCGCATGAACCAGGGGGTGAAGGAGTTTCACCTGGTGGCCGAACCGGTGGTGCGCGACATGTCGCCCGGGTTCAGGGCGCATTTATGGGGCTACAACGGCCAATCGCCCGGGCCCACCATCGAGGTGGTGGAAGGCGACCGCGTGCGCCTATTCGTGACCAACAAGCTGCCCGAGCATACGAGCATCCACTGGCACGGCCAGCGCCTGCCCAATGGCATGGACGGCGTCACCGGCCTCACGCAGCAGGCGATTCAGCCGGGAAAGACCATGGTTTATGAATTCGTGGCGCGCCGGCCGGGCACGTTCATGTATCACCCGCATGCCGACGAGATGACGCAGATGGCCATGGGCATGATGGGTTCCTGGGTCACCCACCCCAAAGGCAAACACCCGTTGATCGACGCAGTCGACCGCGATTTCGTATTCCTGCTCAACGCCTATGACATCGATCCGGGGAGTTACACGCCGAAGATCATGACCATGCTGGACTTCAACCTGTGGTCGTGGAACAGCCGCATTTTCCCCGGGATCGACCCGCTGGTCGTGCGCAAGAACGACAAGGTGCGCATCCGCATCGGCAATCTGACGATGACCAACCACCCGATCCATTTGCACGGCCACGAGTTTTTCATGACGGGGACCGATGGCGGACCTACGCCCAGGTCGGCGCGCTGGCCGGAAGTCACCGTCGACGTGGCGGTCGGCCAGATGCGGCAGGTCGAATTTCTCGCCGACGAGGAAGGCGATTGGGCGTTTCACTGCCACAAGAGCCACCACACCATGAACGCGATGGGGCACGACGTGCCGACCATGATCGGCGTGGACCACAGGGGCATAGTCAAGCAGATCACCAATCTGCTGCCGGACTACATGGTGATGGGAGAGCGCGGCATGGCCGACATGACCGAGATGGAGATGCCCTTGCCCGACAACACGGAACCCATGATGGGCGGTGAAGGACCTTTCGGTTCCGTCGAAATGGGCGGCATGTTCAGCGTGGTCAAGGTGCGCAAGGATCAAAAGCCCGGCGATTACAACGATCCGGGCTGGTATCGGCACCCGCAAGGCACGGTCGCCTTCGAGTGGACCGGGCCGCTGGCCGAGCCGGCCCGCTTCCGGTCCGAAGGCGGTCAATCGATGCCCGCCAGGAACATGCCGATGAAGGACCTGGAAGTGCGGGTTCGCAAGCCTACGGGCCACGGCGGTCACTAAGTCGTTATCGAATTTCCTCTTCTGTTCCACTGCGATATTTTTCTGCTTCAAGGTGTCCAAATGAAAAAATCCGTGTTCATTATTTCCGCAGTCGTACTGCTGCTTCTGTTTCTGTTGGGCGCCGTGGTTTACAACAGCGAAAAGCTCGACAAGTCGGCGAAAGTCGCCGCGCAAAACCAGGCGTTCCTGGCACGCGAGTATGCGCCCGGGCTCGGTCCAGCCGAAGCCAAGGTGCATTTGGTGGAATTCTTCGATCCGGCCTGCGGCACTTGCCGCGAGTTCTACCCATTCGTCAAGGACATGATGAAGGCGAATCGCGACAAGATGCGCCTTTCCCTGCGCTACGCGCCTTTCCACGACGGATCGGACAACGTCGTGAGGATTCTCGAGGCCGCGCGGAAACAGGGCAAGTTCTGGGAAACACTGGAAACCGTCCTTGCCTCCCAGCCTCGCTGGGCGCCGAACCACAAACCGCAGCTGGAACTCCTGTGGCCGCAACTGGGAAACCTCGGTTTGGACATGGAGCAGATCAGGCGCGACATGAACGCCCCCGAGATCGAACGCGTCATTGCGCAGGATCTGGTTGATGCCAAGGCGCTCAATGTCACCATGACCCCGGAATTCTTCGTAAACGGCCGTCCGCTGCCGAGCTTCGGCTACGAACAGTTGAAAAATCTGGTCGGCGACGCTGTCGCAAGCGCCTATTGAAAAGCCATCTCCTGACAACAATGTAATCGCACGGTCATGTTGACAACGGGTGCGAGGGTGCACACTGAGCCTGTCGGATAAGCGCGAATAGCCGGCTCGCCGACAGCGCAGCGGTTCGTACCAAACTGTCGAAGGAGATATTCATGAAACTGAACCCCGCCCTCGCTGCCAGCCTGTTTGCCCTCTTGGCGGCGCTCTCGCTCAACGCCGTTGCCGCGGCCGGTGGCAAAAATACATCGGACGCCTCCGCCGACGCTTTGGCCGGTGCCAGGAATGCATCGGACACCTCCGCCGACGCCAAGGCGGAAAACGCCACTCACCCGATGAAAATGCGACCGCACTCCCACGTCGAGGAGAAAACCGGTTTTGTGCCGAGAACCCCGGAAGCCATGCCGGATAAGCCGAACCCTGCCAGAGATTTCAGCAAGCACTTCCATCCGCGGGACGGGAAGTAAGCTTCCGCAGGGAATGCCGGGCGCGAGCCCGGCTTTTTCGTATGACCGAATCAACAAGCAGCATGCCATGCGCGCGAGGTGACGCATGAACCGTTCAGTCGGCGACTTCGAGGAACCACCCCTGCCAGGTCGCGCGCTTGGCGCAACAACAGGGCATAGAAGCATTGCGTGCGATGGCGCACAGACGATACAACGATTTGCACCTAGTATAAGAGACATCCACCATCGGTCTTGCGAACTTCGACCGCGGACGGCATCGCCAGCGCGGTAACCGCAAAACGGGGCGGCAGATCG
>JAJZUN010000305.1 GCA_021848555.1 Pseudomonadota bacterium
GAAGCCAACCGCATTTATACCGAAGGCAAGGGCGAAACGCAGCCGGTCACCAAGGCCGGAGATTGCGTAGGTCCGAAGAGCGCGAAAATCATCGCCTGCCTGCAGCCGGATCGCCGCGTCGAAATCGAAGTGATCGGTACCCGGATCGCACGCTAGCCGAAAGGCAGTTCCGCGGGCTGCAGGCATGGGCCTGCAACCCAACCTGCCCTTGGGTTTTCAAGGGAACGCCGGGAGCGCGCCGCACAGCGGTACGCTCCAGGTCAAACGAACTGTAAATAGGAAACATCATGTTCAAATCAGTCTTGGCAGTGTTGGCGCTGATCGGCGTCTTCGGCTCGATCCCGGGCTGCAATACCGTCGACGGCATAGGCAAGGACCTTGGGGTTGCAGGCGCAGCCACCTCGGACACCGCGCGTGACGTGGGCCGGAAAATGTAATTGCACGGCGAACGCCCTGCTCCCCTCAGCGCATCGACGGGAGCAGTGTTCGAACAGACTCAGCCTTGAAATGTATCGGCGCCGGTCGCGCGGCACGCTGCAGTCGGTCTTACGCGAGCCCTTAGAGGAGTCATTCCATGCTTAATACAAACTTCGTCACCCGCCTGGCCAAACTTGCGCTGCTGTCAGCCGCGCTGATCGTGAGCGGCGGGGCTTACGCGCAAGTGCCGCTGAATCTGATCGCCGGCTGGAATCTGCTGGGCAACAGCAGCGCCGCGCCGATCGATGCAGCGGCGTTTTCGGATTCCACCAAATTCACCACGGTGTGGAAATGGAACAAGGTCGCAGCCAAGTGGGCTTTTTATGCGCCTTCGATGACGGCTCCGAATGAGCTTGCCACCTACGCCGCAGGCAAAGGTTACGACGTATTGACCAGCATCGAGTCGAAAGAAGGCTTTTGGGTGAACGCAGTGACGGCCTCCGCAGTGAGCGGCCCCGCTGCAAACGCCGTGACACTGGCTGCCGGCGACCTGGCGCCAAGCTGGAATCTGATGAGCAGCGCCGACAACAAAACGCCGTCGCAATTGAACCGGGATTTGGGCACCAGCCTGAAAGCAACCGGGAAGGAGATTACAAGCGCATGGGCCTGGGATGCGCCTAGCATGAAGTGGCGGTTTTTTGCCCCATCGCTGGAGCTTCAGGGTGGCACGGTGCTGGCAGACTACATTACGAGCAAGGGCTATCTGGCGTTTAGCGCTGCCCTTGCTGCTGCAGACGGCTACTGGCTGAACATAGGAACGGTAACCGCAGGTCGCGCTCCGGTGCTTCTTGGAACCGCCGGAAACTTCGTGATCCTGTCGAAAACAGGCGTTTCGACGGTCCCTGCTTCCGCAATTACCGGGGATGTCGGTGTGAGTCCCGCAGCCACGACTTACTTGACTGGCTTTTCACTGACGATGGTGGGCACTACCTCTGCGACAGCGACTCAGGTAACCGGAACCTTATACGGCGCCGACATGACCACGCCTACCAATTCGAAATTGACGACGGCCGTTTCAGACATGGAAACCGCGTACACCGACGCCGCCACGCGGCCGGCGCCGCCCGATTTCCTGAACGTGGGTTCGGGAGAGATCGGTGGACAAACCCTTGCGCCAGGCCTCTATACGTGGACGACAGGGGTGAGCATATCGTCGGACGTCACGATTTCGGGTGGCCCAAATGATGTCTGGATTTTCCAGATACCGGGGAATCTCACCATGAGCGCGGCGAAGAACGTGATCCTGAGCGGCGGCGCCAAGGCGAAGAACATCTTCTGGCAGCTCACCGGTTTTGTGGAGATCGGCGCCGGCGCGCATTTTGAGGGAATCCTGCTGTCTCAAACAGCGATTCATCTGAGGACTGGCGCATCGATGAACGGCAGGGCGTTGGCGCAGACGGAAGTCACGCTCGATCAGAGTACCGTGACACAGCCGGTTCAGTAAGTCCCGCAACCGAAAACCACATAAACAACCGCTGCAACATAGAACTCAATAAACATTAAGGAAGTGACATGGAAAACCAAGTCAACACCATCGAGCCGCAATCCGGCAAATTTCCCCAGGCCATCGTCTGGATCGCAGGCATCGCCCTGACCCTGTTCTGCGCCGTGGGCATCGCCGCAGTCATGGGCTGGATCCCGAATTCCATGGGCGGCGCCGGCGACAAGCCTGAATTCCAAAGCGGGTCGATGACCAGTGCGCCGCGTAACGCGCCGAAAACGCATAGCGCGACGGCAGCAAAATCCGTCGCGCCAGTAGCGGAACCGGTCGCTCCGGCGCGGGTCGCGGCTTCCGCGAACTGCGCCGAATGCGGCGTGATCGAATCGGTGCGCGCAGTCGAAGCCAAGGGCCTGGGCAGCGGCCTGGGTGCGGTGGGCGGCGCCGTCGTGGGCGGCCTGCTCGGCAACCAGGTCGGCGCGGGGCGCGGCCAGGACGTGATGACCGTCGTCGGCGCGGTCGGCGGCGCAGTGGCCGGCAACGAAGTCGAGAAGCGGGTGAAATCGACCAGCCATTATGAAGTCACCGTGCGCCTGAATGACGGTTCCAGCCGCGTCATCAGCGAAACCGCTCAGCCGGTCTGGCACACCGGCGATAAGGTAAAGCTCGTCAACGGTGCGATCC
This sequence comes from Pseudomonadota bacterium, assembly GCA_021848555.1. The sequence continues at coordinate 2,600 of JAJZUN010000305.1, forward strand.
GGTCGAACGCCTGAGTCTTGCAGACCAGCGATTGCAGGTGATCGTGGCCGTCGTCGCGGAGAAGGGATTTAGCTCGCGATGATGTCGGGCAGCAGGCGCGTGTATTCGCGCTGCACCACGGCGTAGCATTCGCAGGCGCGCGCCTCGAGCCCAGGCCGGTCGAGCACGGTGATCCTGCCGCGGCTGTAATGGATCAATCCGGCGGCCTGCAGGTGTCCGGCGGCCTCGGTCACGCCTTCGCGGCGCACCCCCAGCATGTTGGCGATCAGCTCCTGGGTCATGATCAGTTCGTTCGACGGCAGCCGGTCCAGGCTCAGCAGCAGCCAGCGGCACAGTTGCTGTTCGACCGAATGGTGCCGGTTGCACACCGCGGTCTGCGACATCTGCGTGATCAGCGCCTGGGTGTAGCGCAGCAGCACCTGCTGCAGCGTGCCGCCGAGTTTGAATTCGGATTTCAGCAAACCTGCCCGCAGCCGGTAGGCGTAGCCCGCGCTTTGCACCACCGCCCGGCTCGGCGTGGACTCCCCGCCCATGAACAAGGCGATGCCGACCACGCCGTCGACGCCCACGATGGCGATCTCCGCCGAGGAGCCGTCCGCCATGACGTAGAGCAGGGACACGATGCTGTTGGTGGGGAAATACACATAACCCTGCGCGCCGCCGGATTCGTAGATCGCCCTGCCGAGTTCCAGTTGAACCGGTTCCAGATGGGGCTGCATGCGTTCGTAGTCACTGTCGGGCAGGATGGCGAGCAGCCGGTTCCGGCGCGGCGATTGCATGGCGTGGGATGGCAGGTTCTGGGGCATAAGCGTGGCCGATCCCTCATGGCGAATGGGGGTGCACTGCGAGCCGGCGCCGGGTGGTTTGCGCCGAGAATTTACCTTAGCGTACTCAGTGCCCGTTTGCAAGTGGGGGGAATACCCATAATCACGATGCGGACGCGCAACGAAAGCAGCCCGTCGCTTTCCGCATTCGGGCCGCGCTGTTGCGCTTGGGCTGTCGCATGCGCGGATCCCGATGTCCGGTGCGCAGCGCGGTTCGAGGCAAGCGTTTTTTTGCGTGGTGTGTGCGCTAGCAGACAGAATAAATGTTGCGCCGGGAACAACATGGAGCATCGATAGGCGGCCTGCAATGCGGGCGCGTCTAGCGGGTGGCAGCGGGAAATCGAATCGGCCCAACCAAGTGTGAATTGAACGTAACTCGAAACAAGTTTAAGGAGATACAAATGAAACATGAAATTCGTCTGGCTTTACTGTGTTTGGCGGCCGCGTCCGCTCCGGCGTTCGCGCAGAGCGGTTCACCGATGTGCGGGACCACCAATTTCGACCGTACCCAGGGCGCGTTTACCGTCGTGAATGCCGCTCCGGGCGCGGTCAACCAACAGTGCTTTATCGTTGTGCATCAGAACGGCGCCGTGCCTCCTGAGGCGGCGCAAAACCCGGGGTCCTACCTGGTTGAAGGCAAATACAAGATCGATCTGGTCGGCGGCGGCGGTGGTGGCGGCGGCGGCGGGTCGCACATGCAGGGCGGCGGCGGCGGCGGTGCCGGTGCGGCGCCTTCGCAGACGGTGGTATATCTGGCCCCCGGCGTGTACAAGCTGACGCTAGGAACCGGCGGCGCAGGCGGCAGTTCCTACGGCGGAGCGACCGGAGCCGGTAATCCGAGCAGCCTGACCAACGTCTATACCGGGCAATTGATTGCCGGGTTCGCGGGTGCCGACACCTGGACACCGCAAAGCGTAGCGGCATCCGGCGGCGCTGGCGGCATAGCCGCGCGCGGCGGTAGCAGCGGCGGCAGCGGCGGTGGAAGTGGCACAGGCGACAGCCCGAAGAGCTCGGATGCGGCGGCTCAGGCCGGCGGATCGTTGCCGACTTCAGGCTATGCCGGCGTGGCCGGACAGGCTGGCAGCGAGAGCGCTGCGGTAACTAGGGCGGACGTCAAAGCCAATATCCCGGTTCAGGCTGACGCCGGTGGCGGCGGCGGGGCGAGCATAGGCAGCGGCGGCACTGGCGGTTCGGAGCGCGTTAGCACGGCAGCACAGGCTGGCGGCAAGGGCGGCGATGGACTGATCAAACTGGCTTTGCTCGAAGC
>JAJZUN010000306.1 GCA_021848555.1 Pseudomonadota bacterium
CGAGCGTGCCGCCGACGCAGGGCGCGGGGCCGATGATGCCTGAGTCGAGGCGTGTGCCTAACGGGCGCAAAGGCGCGGTCCCAGTGGACGTCTTGACTGCCGGCGACGCCCCATGCTTAAATCGGAAGCAGATAAATTCGGCCTGTGTTCTCGCTTTTGGGATCGGTATGTGCGCGCTTCCCAGCAACGGGGAGCCGACGCAGCGCGCGGGACGCGCAGTCGTACAGCCGCAGAGAATCGGACTCGATGCCTGCGTCCGTCAATGAGCCGAATTGAGCCGAATATCATGATGCGTTTTATCGGGACATTGGCGGCGCTGGCGATTTTCGCGACAGTCGCGTCGGCGCAGGACCAAGCACCGAAAAAGGCGGTCGAAGAAAGTCGGAGCGTTGCGCTTCAGGTTTCTCGGGAACACCGCTCCCAACTTCTCAGGGAATTGCAATTGAGCGGCCCGCTGCGCTCGCTACTGATGTGCAAATACAGTTGCCCGGAAATCACACTGTCCTTGTCGCGCAAGACCGGATGGAATGTTTCGATGGTCAGCCTGAAGCCGCGCAATCCGGCGCATATGGCCGACGTTTGGGAACAACACGTCCTCGCCGATTTTGACCGCCGCGTGGCCAAAGGCGAACAAGCGGAAGCGCTCGAGTACGCGGAGATCGTGAGCGAACCACAGGGAAAGTATTTGCGCTATGCCAAGGCGATACCGGTGGAACCCTTGTGCCTGACCTGCCATGGCGCGCGCGATACCCTGCCCGACGCGGTGAAGGCGCAACTGGCGATTGACTACCCGTTCGACAAGGCGACTGGCTTCAGCATGGGCCAGGTGTACGGCATCGTGTCGATCAAACGCCCGCAATGACGGGCTTCGGCCGGGAACGGCAGTGCCAACGCTGAGCGCAACGGTTGCGATCAAGCGGCGGCTGCGGAAAGTTTTCGGCAGCGCGCAGCGCGTGATTTCGCCACTGGGTTTATGACGGCGATCCGATGAAGACTGGGTTTGTTCAAACCGACATCGAGGTAGACCCGCGCCTTGCCCGGACGGGAGTAAACCTCACGCTGCGCGCGAAAGGTATGCTTGCATTCACCGTGTTGCTGCTTTATCTCGGCGCCACAGGATACATCTTGAGGCAGTATCGAATGCAACTGTCGCCAATGGCCACCGAGCTGGAGCAGCTGTATGCGCAGGAAAGCGCACTGGCGAAAGCCGGCTATGCGGTGGAGCGTTCGATTTTCGAGCTGCAGGAGGCGTTATATTCCAACAAGTTGAGCCCAACGCTCGATGAAGAGGTTGCGCTTGACGTCGAGCTGGTTCAATCGGGTTTGCAGGGACTGCTGGCATATCAGCCGACAGTGGCCGGCGATATCGGGCGCCTGCACCGGAATGTGGCAGGCTTGCGCCTGACGCGCTCGCGCAGCGGCTTGGTCGAACTGCGCAATACCGAACAGGAACTGAACGCGCGCCTGGACCAATTGTCGCGGCAGGTGCGCCAACGCAAGGATGCGCTGTGGCGCGACTACCGCAAGGTGAATGACGCCATGTCGGTGATCGCGGCGATCGCCGGCCTGCTCGGCGCCGTGTTTTTCGGCACAGTGCTGACGCTGTTCCTGACCCGGCTCGCCTGGGACATCAGGAAGCTCGCAGTCCGCGCGGTGGACGTTGTATCCGGCTATCGCGGAGCCCCGCTGGACATCACGCGCGGCGATGAAGTGGGCGATTTGATGCAGGCGGTCAACCGCATGCAGTCTGAACTGCATCACTGGGAACAGCAGCTGGAAATCTCGCGCCAACAACGCTTTCACCAGGAGAAGATGGCGGCGATCGGATCGCTTGCGGCTGCCGTTGCGCACGAAATCAACAACCCGATCGCGGCGATCGCGGGAATCGCACAGTCGATGAAGGACGCCGACCGGCCCGCGGCCGGCGCCGCCGGCTCCGACGTCGCGGAACTAGTCCTGGAGCAGACCAGGCGCATCGCCACCATTTCACGCCAGATTGCCGAGCTAACCGCCCCGCACTCACCCGATCCGGAACTGCTCGATCTGAATGCGCTGGTGCGCAACACCTGCAGCTTCATCAGCTACGACAAGCGCTTTCGCAGCATCGATCTGGTACTTGAGCTCGATTCCCAAATACCCGCGATCGAGGCGATCGCCGATCACCTGACGCAGGTGCTGATGAACCTGTTGATCAATGCGGCCGATGCGCTGGAGAATGTTTCCGGGCGCAAGCCGACGATACGCATGGCGACTCAAGCAGCCGACGGCGAGGTGGTGATAACGGTGAACGATAACGGCAAAGGCATGGACAGCGAAGTACTCGCGCGTGCGTTCGACGAATCCTATACCACCAAAGCGCCGGACAAAGGCCGCGGCCTGGGTCTGTTCTTGTGCAAATCCCTGCTCGAAGGCTGCGGCAACCGCATCGAGCTGGAATCGACGCCCGGCGTCGGCACCACGGCGCGAATCCGCCTGACGACGGCGCAGCAAACCGGAGCCTGACCGGCCATGTCTTCTTTGCACGTTCTAGTTGTCGACGACGAACCGGCGTTGCGACAGATTCTGGCCGCAGCAGTGACCAAGGCCGGCTATTCGGTGGATCAGGCGTCCGGTGTCGCCGAGGCGGCTGCCAAGCTTGCCCGCGGCGACATCGACGTGGCGCTGTGCGACATCAAGATGCCTGACGGCAACGGAATCGATCTGGTGCGCAATAGCCGCGCCGCCGGGATCGATACGACGTTCATCATGGTTACCGGATTTGCCTCGCTTGAAACCGCCGTCGAAGCGCTGCGGGCGGGGGCGTCGGACTATATCACCAAGCCAGTGCATTACGAAGAGGTGCTGCACCGGCTGTCGCAAATCGATGCGCTGCGCGGATTGCGCGAAGAGAACACGGTATTGCGCAAAGCCGTGAACGAAAGCGCGCCGAAGCTGTACCGATTCACCTCGCCCGAGATGCTCGAAGTGGAACGGCTGGCCGGTAAGGTCGCGCCTACCGACAGCACGGTTTTGATCACCGGAGAAAGCGGTACCGGCAAAGGAATGCTGGCACGCGCGATCCATGATCAGAGTGGCCGGCGCGCCGGGCCTTTTGTCGCGGTCAACTGCAGCGCCATACCGGAACAGCTTCTGGAAAGTGAATTTTTCGGCCACACCAAGGGAGCGTTCACCAGCGCCGATCACGCGCGAAAAGGACTTTTCCTTCAAGCCGACAAAGGCACCTTGTTCCTCGACGAGGTCGGTGAATTGCCGTTGCACATGCAGACCAAGCTGCTGAACATGGTCGAGGACAAGGAAGTAAGGCCGGTTGGAAGCGAGCAGATGCGCCGCGTGGATACCCGCATCATAGCGGCGACCAACTCCGATCTGCTGGCACGGGTGGGTGAAGGCAAATTTCGCGAGGATCTGTACTACCGGCTGAGCATGTTTCACATACATATTCCGCCCTTGCGCAAGCGGCAGACGGACATCCCCGGGCTGATCCGGTTCGTCCTGCGCGGCGTCAAGGCGCAAGGCAGCGGGGCCGGGCGAATCGAGATCGATTCGATGGCCGAGGAAATTCTGCTCGGATATAGCTGGCCCGGCAATGTGCGCGAACTGGAAAACGTGATCAACCGCGCCTGTATCCTCGCCGAAGATAATTGCATTACCCTCGCAGATTTGCCCGCGGCGATCAGCCGAGCTACGCCGCTGCAGACCTCTGCTGGCGCGGCGATTGCTCCGGACGGATATCTGCGCGATCAGCTGCGCAAGCTGGAACTCGAAATTTTGCGGCGTGCAATCGAGGACGCCGAGGGCGACCGCAAGGTGGCCGCGCAGAGGCTGGGAATTGGCCTGTCGAGCCTTTACCGCAAACTGGACGAGGCAGAGCGGCAGGGACCGGATGAAACCGCCGCTGCAGCACCGGGCGCAAACGGGTAGGCGACGCCTGTAATCCAAGGGACTGCGCCGATTATGCTTGTTCATGTCAAACAAAAGGAGTAGGTATGAAGATGCTTGTTCTTGTTCGGCGCGCAGCAATACTATCCGCGCTCGCCGCCGTTGTTCCGGCGTACGCCGCCGACATCGTCAAGGGCGGCCAGATCTATGCCATGCAGTGCGTAAGCTGCCATGGCCGCACCGGCGTCAACGTGATGCCGGGGGCGCCAAATTTCGCGCGCAGCGACGGGCTGATGCAGCCGGACCTCGCGCTTTTGGCGTCGATCAAGAACGGCAAGAACGCGATGCCTGCCTATGTCGGCATTCTCAACGATCGCGAAATCCTTGACGTGATCGCATATTTGCGCACTTTGCGGCGATGAAGGCGGAACCCACCCCGGCTTGCCGGCTCTCGATTCAACACTTCCGCTGACCCCGATTGCCGCTGCGGTTCCCTTGGTCGCAGCGGTTCTCGTCATCGTGGCGAGGCCGAACGAGGCCACGCCGCACGATGTCGCGAGCCGAATGCGTTATGATTCGTCTGCTCGAAAAAGACGCGATTCGCTCCAGCAATCTGACGCTTCCGTATTCTCCTATCAGGATGGTGGATTTCTTGCGGTTCTGGCTATTGGCTTTGCTGGCAATCGCGGCCTGCGAAGTGCTCGCCGCCGGCGCCGGCTACGGCATCACCCCGGGAGCGAGGGCGGTGTCAGGCAAGATTTCCGAATGGCCCGTGCCGACCGCGAAATTTCCGCGCGACCCAGC
>JAJZUN010000307.1 GCA_021848555.1 Pseudomonadota bacterium
GGATCACGGGTGCCGGTTCCGGCATCGGGCGCGCGGTGGCGCGCATGTTCGCGGCCGGCGGCGCGACGCTGGTGCTGATCGGGCGGCGCGCCGAAAACCTGAAAGCGGTGCTTGAAGAGGTGCGCGCCGGCGGCGGGCGCGGCGAAGCCCTCGCGATCGACGTGTGCCGCCGTGCCGAGGTGGAGGCCGCCGCGGCCGGATTGATCGCGCGTTATGCACGGGTGGACGTGCTCGTCAACAATGCGGGCCTGAATGTGCGCGGCCGCAAGCTCGAGGTATTGACGGGCGAGGATTGGGACCAGGTGATCCAGACCAACCTGACCGGGGCGTTCAACATGATCCACGCGGTGCTGCCTGCCATGCGGCGGCAGCAGGACGGGCTGATCGTCAACATTTCCTCCATGGCCGGCAAGCGGGTTTCCGGCATCGCCGGTACCGCGTACACTGCATCCAAGCACGGCATGAACGGGCTCAGCCTGTCGGTGTCGGCGGAGGAGGGCGGCAACGGCATACGCTGCACCGCGCTGATGCCGGGTGTGGTCAACACCGAGATCCTGGCCAAGCGGGCGGTCAGCTACAGCGCCGAAGAGCGGGCGAAAATGATACAGCCGGAGGACATCGCACAGGCAGTCAGTTTCCTCGCTTTGCTGCCGGGGCGGAGCACGGTTCCGGAAATGACCGTGGTGCCCACGCTGCCGCGCGTGCCCAAGCCGGGCGAGTCCGTGCTCGGCGCGGCGGGCTAGCGCAGCGCCCGATGCGGGTGCAAAGGCAAGGAGGACATGCGATGAATGCAGATCGCTGGAGCAGCCTGTTCTGGTTCGCACTGGGTGCGGCCGGCATTTATGCGTCGACGCGCCTCGGCCTGGGGAACCCCGGGGAGCCGGGTTCGGGGTTCATGCCGCTTAGCGCGAGCGCCTTCGTCTGCCTGATGGCGCTGCTCGTGTTCCTGCAGTCTTTTCAGAGTGGGCAGGGGCGCAAGTTGTCGGCTTTGTGGAAGGGTGTGTACTGGCGGCGCTCGCTCGCCGTCGGCGTGCTGACCCTCGCGTATGTCCTGGCGCTGGAGAGCGCGGGCTTTTTCCTTACCGGCTTCCTGCTGCTGGTCACCACCATGAAGGGACTGGAGGGGATCATCTGGAAGAAAACCTTGGTCATTGCGTTCACGACCCTGGTCGTGTCCTACGTCGTGTTCAAGGTGCTGCTGAAGGCCTCCCTGCCGGTTGGATTCCTGGGCTTCTAGGCGCGAGAGCCAGCCATCATGGACTTCTTCGCCAACATGATCACGGGATTCAGCGTCGCCCTGGAGCCGATGAATCTCGTCTTCTGCTTCATCGGGGTGTTCATTGGCACGCTGATCGGGGTCTTGCCCGGGATCGGGCCGGTCGGCACCATGGCCATCCTGCTGCCGGTCACCTACGGCATCTCGCCGACCACGGCGATCATCATGCTGTCAGGAATTTACTACGGCGCCCAGTATGGCGGCTCGACCACGTCCATCCTGGTCGGCATCCCGGGCGAGGCCGCCTCGGTCATCACCACCATTGACGGCTACCAGATGGCGCTGCAGGGCAGGGCCGGTCCGGCGCTGGGGATCGCCGCGTTCGGCTCGTTCATCGCCGGGACCATAGGCATCGTCGGCCTGCAGTTGCTCGCGCCGCCGCTGGTTTCGGTGGCGCTGCGCTTCGGACCGCCGGAGTATTTCTCGCTGATGATCCTCGGTCTGGTGATCCTCACCTACCTCGCGCAAAAGTCCATGGCCAAGGCGCTGATGATGGCAGGCGTCGGCATTTTCATCGGCACCATCGGCCTGGACACCATGACCGGCATGCCGCGTTTCACCATGGGAATTCCGGAACTGCTCGATGGCATCGGCATTGCGCCGCTGGCGATGGGCCTGTTCGGCATTTCGGAAATCCTGCTGAACGTGGAACACAAGATCAAGCACGAGATCGTGACCACGGAACTGAAGCACCTGCTGCCCTCGCGCAAGGACTGGGGCGAAGCAATCGGGCCGATATTGCGCAGCTCCGTCGTCGGTTTCTTCCTCGGCATCCTGCCGGGCGGCGGCGCCGTGCTGGCTTCGTTCGTCAGCTACGGCATGGAGAAGCGCCTGTCGAAGACGCCGGAGAAATTCGGTAAGGGCGCCATCGCCGGGGTGGCCGCGCCCGAGTCGGCGAACAATGCGGCTGCGCAGGGGGCGTTCATCCCGCTGCTGACGCTGGGAATTCCGGCCAACGTGGTCATGGGCATGCTGCTGGGCGCCCTGATGATCCACAACATCATTCCCGGCCCGATGATGATCAAGGAGCACCCCGGTCTGTTCTGGGGCGTGATCGCCAGCATGTACGTGGGCAATGTGATGCTGCTGATCCTGAACCTGCCGCTGATCGGGCTCTGGGTCAAGCTGCTGCGGGTTCCCTACTCGATACTGTTCCCGATGATCCTGTTCATCTGCCTGCTCGGCGGCTATGTGATCAATAACAGCGTCGTCGATCTGTATCTGATGCTGTTTTTCGGCGTCGCCGGCTATTTGATGCGCAAGTTCGATTACGAGCCCGCGCCGCTGGTGCTCGCCTATGTGCTGAGCACCCTGCTCGAGAACGCCCTGCGCCAGTCGCTGATACTGTCTGGCGGAAGCATGACGATATTCGTCGTCCGTCCGATCTCCGCCGGCTGTCTGATACTGGCCGTGATCCTGCTGGTGTCCTCCATCCTGCCGCGGATCAGGGAACGCCGCAAAATGCTGGTAGAGCAGGCGGAAGAAGCGACCTGAGTCGTCCGGATATTTTTTGTTAACCCAAAGGAGGTTGAATCGATGAAACCCTTCAAATGCGTCAAGCTGATGTCCGCAGCGCTCGGCCTGCAACTGGCCATGTTTGCATCGGCTCCGGCGGTCGCCGACACCTACCCCGACAAACCAATTACGCTGTATATCGGCTATGCCGCGGGCGCGACCACCGACCTGACCGCGCGCGCCATGGCGCAGGGCGCGGAAAAACTGCTGGGCGTCGCCGTGGTGCCGGAGAACAAGGCGGGCGGCGGGGCGACCGTGGCCGCGGGCCTGCTCGCGAGCAAGAAACCCGACGGCTACACCCTGGCGGTGGTGTCCACCGGCGTGCTCAGCGTGCGGCCGCAGTTGCTGAATCTGTCCTATGACCCCTTGCGTGACTTTACCGTGCTGATGCAGTACAGCCACTATGTCGGCTCGCTGGTGGTGCGCAGCGACGCGCCGTGGAAGAATATCGATGAATTCATCGCCTACGCGAAGAAGAATCCGGGCATGGCCTACGCGTCCACCGGCACGCACACGCAGCAGCAGATCGCGATAGAGGTGCTGCGCCAGTGCAAGGGTCTGGAGTTCAAGCACGTTCCGACCAAGGGCGGAACCGAGTCCAATACCGCCCTCCTCGGAGGGCATGTGCAGTTCGCAACCGGCGCTGGCGCGCATCTGCCGCTGGTGCAGCAGGGGGCGTTCCGGCAGCTGGCGATCTTCCACCTGGATAAACGCGATCCGCTGTTCCCCGACGTACCGACTCTGAAAGAGATCGGCTGTCCGGACAACCCCGCCCTCGGCTACGTCATATTGGGTCCGGCGGGCATGCCCGCCGCGGTCACGAAGAAACTGCAGGAAGTGTTCAAGCAGGTTGCGCAAAGCGCGGAATTTCAGCAACTGCTGCAGAAGTTCAACCTGCCTTACGATTACAAGGACCAGGCGCAACTAGCCAAAGACGTTCCGGCGGAAGCCGAGTGGTACAAGAATTTCTTCCAGAAGTTGGGCATCAAGAAACAATAGCCGGTACGCGGCCGGCCGCGCAGTGCGCACCGGCCGCCCGTCTTCTAACACCGCCTGCGCCGTGATGAGAGATGGAGTATGAAACTCGCCAGTTACATGGATGAAAACGCCGCCTGCTACGGCAGCGTAGTCGGGGACGGCATCATCGACCTGTCGCGCCGCATCGGCGCGCGCTACCGTGACCTGCGCGCCTTGCTTGCCGAGGGCGGGCTGGCGCCGGCGCGTGCGGCCTGCAACGGACAAGTGCCGGACTTGAAACTGGCCGAAGTCAAGCTGCTGCCGGTGATTCCCAATCCGGGCAAGATCTTTTGCATCGGCCTGAATTACGACGATCACCGCAAGGAAGGCAAACACGAGAAAACCGAGGCGCCGGCAGTGTTCGTGCGCTTTGCCGAATCGCAGGTCGGGCATGGGCAGCCCATGCTGCGGCCGCGCGAGTCGCGCAAGTTCGACTTCGAGGGTGAAATCGCGCTGATCATCGGAACAAGCGGCCGCCGCATTGCCGAACAGGATGCCTGGGCGCACGTCGCCGGCTACAGCTGCTACAACGACGGCTCGGTGCGCGACTGGCAGCACGCCACCAGCCAGTGGACCGCGGGCAAGAATTTCGCCTCGACCGGCGGTTTCGGCCCGTGGATGGTGACCGCCGACGAGATTGCGCCCGGGAGCGTGCTTACGCTCGTCACACGGCTGAACGGCGTCGAGATGCAGCGCAGCACCACGGAATTCCTGATTCATTCGATTCCGCGGCTGATTGCCCACTTGTCGACCTGGGTGCCGCTCGCCCCGGGAGACGTGATCGTCAGCGGCACGCCCGGCGGCGTGGGCGCGCGGCGGGACCCGCCGGTGTGGATGCAGCCGGGCGACGTGATCGAAGTGGAGGTGGACAAG
>JAJZUN010000308.1 GCA_021848555.1 Pseudomonadota bacterium
TTCCGCACTGTCCCTGTACCTGCCCTCCGGCTCCAGCGGCGAGCACCGGCAGGCCGCCAAGTATCAGTTCATGGACCATTTCTTCCCCCACCTGGCGCGGCTGGCGAAGAGCGGGCGCGAAGTCATCCTGTGCGGTGACTGGAACATCGCCCACCGGGAAATCGATCTCAAGAACTGGAAATCCAACCAGAAGAACTCCGGCTTCCTGCCCGAGGAACGCGCCTGGCTCTCCAAAGTGTTCGACGATCTGGGTTGGGTGGACGTCTACCGCCGGCTGTATCCTGAAGCCGGCGGCGAGGCCTACACCTGGTGGAGCAACCGCGGCCAGGCCTGGGCCAAGAACGTCGGCTGGCGCATCGATTACCACGTCGCGACACCGGGCATCGCCTCCACGGCCAAGGCCGCCGGCGTGTATAAGGACGAACGTTTCTCCGACCACGCGCCGCTGATTGTCGATTACGATTACGCTATCTGAGCTCCATAGAGGCCCTGATGAGAAAACAGACCGCACTCACCTTGTTGCATGACCATCAGGAGACGATACGCCGGCGCTACGGCGTGCGCCATCTGTCGCTCTTCGGCTCCACGGTGCGCGATGCGGCGCGGGAAGGCAGCGATGTCGACGTATTGGTCGAATTCGACGGCCCGGCCACCTCCGATCGCTATTTCGGCCTGCAGTTTTATCTGGAAGACCTGTTCGGCTGCCCCGTCGACTTGGTCACCGACAAGGCGCTGCGTCCGGAACTGCGTCCCCACATCGAAAAGGAAGCCATCCGTGTCGCGTGAGTGGCGCTTCTATGTGAGCGACATGATCGAGTTTGCGGAAAAGGTGTTGGCCTATACCCATGAAATGGAACAAAGCCGTTTCGAGCAAAGCGGCCTCAACTACGATGCCACCCTGCGCAATCTCGAACTGATCGGCGAAGCCGCCACCCACATCCCTGAACACGTCCGGCAATTCGCCGGCGGTATCGACTGGCGCCGCGTCGTAGCCACCCGCAACCGTCTGATTCACGGCTATCTCGGTATCGACAACGACACTATCTGGAGCATCATCCGGACCGACGTTCCGCTGCTGTTGCACAACTTGGAGGCACTCAGGGCGGCGGCAGATGCAGGGCAAATCCCTGGCTAGACAGCTTGAGGCAACCGAGTTGATCCAAGGCATTGCCGACTGATCATGCCGCTGAGCTGGAACGAAATCCGCAGCCGCGCGCACGAGTTCGCGCGCAAATGGGCGGGCGAGCGTTCCGAGCGCGCCGAGGCGCAGAGCTTCTGGAACGACTTCTTCGCCGTGTTCGGTATCGAACGCAGGCGCGTGGCCATCTTCGAAAAGCAGGTCGGCATCGTCCGCGCCGGCGAGAAGCTCAAGCACGGCCGCATCGACGCCTTCTGGAAGGGCACGCTGCTGATCGAGCACAAAAGCCGCGGCGCCGACCTCGACCGCGCCTTCGCCCAGGCGGCAGATTATTTCGACGGCATTGCCGAGCGCGATCTGCCGCGCTACATCCTGGTGTCGGATTTCGGGCGCTTCCGCCTCTACGACCTGGAAGAAAACAGCGAAACCGAGTTCAAGCTGCCTGATCTGCCCAGGCACATCAAACATTTCGCCTTCATCGCGGGCTACCGCACTCAGGTCATCCGGCCGCAGAACCCGGTCAACATCAAAGCCGCCGAGCGCATGGGTCGCCTGCATGACCGCCTCAAGGCCAGCGGCTACCAGGGCCATGCGCTGGAAGTGCTGCTGGTGCGCCTGCTGTTCTGCCTGTTCGCCGAGGACACCGGCATCTTCCAGCCGGCGGGCGCCTTCCGCCTCTGGCTCGACGAGCGTACTGCGCCGGACGGCAGCGACCTCGGCCCACAGCTCGCGCAATTCTTCCAGGTGCTCGATACGCCCGAGGACGCGCGCTCGAAAAACCTCGACGAGCAGCTCTCCGCCTTTCCCTGGGTCAACGGCAGGCTGTTCGCGGAAACCCTGCCCATCGCCGCTTTCGACGCCGCCATGCGCGAAGCGCTGCTCGACTGCACCGCGCTCGACTGGAGCGCCATCTCGCCGGCCATCTTCGGCGCGCTGTTCCAGAGCATCATGGACGACCGCGCGCGGCGCAACCTAGGCGCCCACTACACCAGCGAGGAAAACATCCTCAAGCTCATCAAGCCGCTGTTCCTCGATGAGCTGTGGGCCGAGTTCGAGCGCGTGAAAAACAACCGCAACCGCTTGTTCGAGTTCCACAAGAAGCTGCGCTCGCTCACCTTTTTCGACCCCGCCTGCGGCTGCGGCAACTTTCTCGTCATCGCCTACCGCGAACTGCGGACGCTGGAGCTGGAAGTGCTGCGCACCGTGCACCAGGAGCAGGGTTCGCGCTTTCTCGACATCCACCAAGAAATCCAGCTCGACGTAGACCAGTTCCACGGCATCGAGATCGAGGAGTTTCCCGCCCAGATCGCCCAGGTCGCGCTGTGGCTCATGGACCACCAGATGAATGTGCGCGTGAGCGAAGAATTCGGCATGTACTTCGCCCGCATCCCGCTCAAGACCAGCCCACACATCGTGCACGGCAACGCGCTCACGCTCGACTGGAACGACGTGCTGCCGGCCGAGCGGGCGAGCTATGTGTTTGGCAATCCGCCGTTCGTGGGCGCCAAGTTCATGAGCGACGAGCAGCGCGAGGATGCGCGCCGCGTGTTCCAGGGCATCCATGGCGGCGGCCTGCTTGATTTCGTGGCTGCTTGGTACGTGAAAGCGGCGCGCTATATCGTTGGCTCATCAACCCGCTGCGCCTTCGTCTCCACCAACTCCATCACCCAGGGCGAACAGATCGGCGTGCTGTGGGGCTGCCTGCTGGCCCAGGGCATGCACATCCACTTCGCCCACCGCACCTTCCAGTGGAGCAACGAGGCGCGCGGCATGGCCGCGGTGCACTGCGTCATCATCGGTTTCGGTGCGTTCGAGGTGGCCGGCAAAACGATCTTCGAATACGAGGACATCAAGGGCGAGTCGCACGCGGTGAGCGCGGCCAACATCAATCCTTATCTGGTGGATGCGCCGGATGTGGTGCTGGTGCGGCGTTCTACCCCCATCTGCGATGTGCCGGAGATCGGCATCGGCAACAAGCCCATCGATGACGGCAACTACCTGTTCACCACCGAAGAGCGCGACGTATTCCTGAAGCACGAACCAAGGGCCACCCAGTATTTCCGCCGCTGGCTGGGCGCGGATGAATTCCTCAACGGCTATGAACGCTGGTGCCTGTGGCTGGGCGATTGTCCGCCCAATGAGTTGCGTCAGATGCCGGAGGCGATGGCGCGGGTAGAGGCGGTCAGGCAGTATCGGCTGGCCAGCAAGAGCGCGCCCACACGTAAGCTGGCGGACACGCCGACGCGGTTCCATGTGGAGAATATGCCGCGAAGCACGTATCTGATCTTGCCCGAGGTGTCATCCGAACGGCGGCAGTTTGTTCCCTTTGGCTTCGAGTCACCAGATACCCTTTGCAGCAATCTGGTGAAAATTGCGCCGAACGCGACCCTCTACCACTTCGGCGTGCTGTCTTCCACCATGCACAATGCTTGGATACGCTATGTCGCGGGCCGGCTTGAAAGCCGCTACCGCTACTCGGCAGGCATCGTCTACAACAACTTCCCCTGGCCCGATTCCCCCGGCGACACCCAGCGCGAAAAAATCGAAGCCGCCGCCCAGGCTGTGCTCGACGCCCGCGCCGCTTTCCCCGACGCCACGCTCGCCGACCTCTACGACCCGCTCGCCATGCCGCCCGCACTGGTACGCGCCCACCACAGGCTCGACGCCGCGGTGGACGCCGCCTACGGCAAAAGGAGCTTCAAGAACGACGCCGAGCGCGTGGCGTTCCTGTTCGAGCGCTACCAGGCGCTCACGGCGCCCCTGGCGGGAACACCTGCCAAGCGCGGCCGGTCATAGTTGTCGGGGTACGGCGAGATCAACGACCTTCACCTATCCCTGGTAGCTTTGTCATAATCCGGATTGTCCGAAACTTCCGGGTTGTGGCCACTCATGGCGACTACTGTATTGACCGATGAGGATATCGAAGCCCTACTGAGCATATCCAAGCATGTCGGGAACTCAGGCGCCAAGTTCCGCACAGAGGGAAAACATCTCCGCAAAGACTATCGACTGACAAGTGGCGACGGAAAGCATGAGTTCGCTTTGTTCGTTCGGCAAAGCACGGTATTGCCGGAGAGCTTTTCAGCGGGCTTGCGATGGTTGCCCAAGAGTGGGGAGGATGTGACCCTTATCCGTTTCAACGGCCCGAGCCATCCGCATTCCAACTCGATTGAAGGCGATCGGTTCGAGTTTGTTTGCCATATCCACCGTGCCACGGAGCGCTATCTTGCCGCCGGGAAAAAGGATGAAGGCTTTGCCGAGCGGAGCGGAGAGTACAAGACGCTGAACGGCGCGCTCCATTGTCTGGTAAAGCGCTGCAATATTTCCGGTTTGAATACCCAGGCGGAAGAAGCGGATTTGTTTGAATGATGAATATCGAGGAAATCAGGAAGACGCTGTGTTCGACCCTTTGCGCTGACGTGAACGTCGTCGAACGGGGCGAGGGACTTCTTTTTGTCTCGACGCCTTTCGCTTTTGCCGATGGCGATGCGTATTCCATTTATCTCAAACAGCTTCCCGCA
>JAJZUN010000309.1 GCA_021848555.1 Pseudomonadota bacterium
TTGCCCGCCGCCTTGCCTGTGGATGGCCGGATGCTGCCATCGTCCAGGGTGAAGACAAGCTCGGCCTCGCCCATGATCCTGGGATCGTGGGTCGAAAACACGAAGGTCGTGCCGAGTTCATCACGCTTTTTTTTCATCAACTAGCTATTCGGCGCGTATCAGTTGCATGAGCCCAGCCTTGGTTGTCTGCTTCCGCTGCGTGTCGCAACGATAAGGGCTAAGCTGCAGCGAGTCTTGATCCCGGTCAAACAAACGGCCCAAGGCGCGTTTGCTCGCCGGCCGGCAGCGGCCCCTGAAACAGCTGAGGGGCGGATTGCCTCGCCCCTCAAGTTTCAGTCCTTACCAGCCCGGCCGGTTGAACGCCATCCCCCTGCCGCCCATCATGCCGGGGCCAAAACCCTGGTCGGCCAGCGCCTTTTGTTCCGGGCTCAGCACCGCGTAGAGGTCTTTGAACGCAGCAGCGCCTTTTTCCATCTGCTCCTGCCGCTGCTTCATGAATTTTGCCTGCTGTTCGATGCGCTCGGGAGCAGTCGCTTGCGCGCTGCCCTGCACGCCGGCCATCAACTTCTGCATGGCTTCGGCCTGCTGCTTCGCCTGACCGGCAAACGCATTCCACGCCGGTTCCTGCGCGGCGGTAATTTTGAGTTCCGCTTTGAATCCTGCAAGACGGCTCTCGGCAAATGCGCCTGGATTAGCGAATGCCTGCGGGCCGCTGCCCGGCCCCATCCCGCGCCCCATCGGTCCGTATCCCATCGGTCCCATGCCCCGTCCCATGCCGGCTCCGGGGCCGTATCCGGGACCATAGCCCTGACCCATGCCCATACCCATACCCATGCCCGGCCCATAGCCGTGAGCGTGCGCAGTGACCGCCACTGTTGTCAATCCGAGGGTTAGTACCGTGACCGCGCCGATTGCGATTTTCGTTACTCGTTTCATGATCCATCTCCATTCAATGATGTTGTTTGCTCTGCAGCTCCCGATGCCGCGCATCGGATTGTCTTGCCGCATCGGTTTCCATTTCACCACGCAGTTGTAAGCCGCTTGTCCGAGTTTTGTACGCCGTCGCGTCGAAACCTCGGCTTTGTTACAGAGCGCTACAAATAGGCAGCGTAGAATGGCCCCATTGAAACAGCATTGCCGAAAAGCCATGGATGCCGCCACCTACGACGCCTGGTACGACACTGCGCGCGGCCGCTGGATCGGCGACACCGAGTACCGTCTGCTGCGGCGGTCCCTTGCGCCCGCAGCCGGCGACAGCCTGCTCGATGTCGGCTGCGGCAGCGGCTACTTTACGCGCCGCTTCGCGCAGGACCATCTGCGCGCAACCGGCGTAGACCCGGATGCGGGCATGCTGCGCTTCGCCGCTGCCCACGCTGCGGCGGGAGAGTCCTACCTCTTCGGCGACGCGTGCGCGCTGCCGTTTCCGGCGCGATCGTTCGACCTGTGCGTCTGCATCACCGCACTGTGCTTCATGCGCGAGCAGTCGCGCGCCCTGGCGGAAATGCTGCGCGCGACGCGACGGCGCCTGGTACTCGGATTGCTCAACCGCCATAGCCTGCTCTATCTGCAGAAAGGCCGAGCGGGAGGCGTCGGGGCCTACCATGGGGCGCACTGGCATACGCAAGCCGAGGCACGCAAGCTGTTCGAGGGATTGCCGGTAGCGCGCCTCACGCTGCGCTGCGCGGTCTTCCTGCCCGGAGGGAACCGGTTTGCGCAAGTGTGCGAACAGCTCCTGCCGCAGCGGCTGCCCTGGGGAAGCTTTCTCGTCGTCAGCGCGGACGTGACTGCTTGAACCGCCTGTGAGTCACGGCAGGAGCGCGCAGGGCGGATCGCATGCAGATTGTCCATCGCCGCCATCGTAGCGCTGCGCGCGCCCTGCCTGTATGATCCGGATCATATGAGCGATTCCATCGAAAAGCGCCTGCCGGAGCCTTTACGCAAGCTGCTCCCCCTGGAGATCTAGGCACTGTGCGGCTCTTCGGCCTGCGCCCGCGGCGAGCTGCTGTTCAGGCAGGGGAAAAAACCGACCCAAATGTTTTACGTAACGCGCGGCGAAGTCGTGCTGCAACGCCTGGGACGGCAAGGTGAAAGCGTGGTGCTGCAAAGAGCGCGGCGCGGCTTCATCGGGGAAGCGAGTTTGGACTCGGCGCGCTATCACTGCGATGCGGTCGCGACGATATCCGGCGAGGCGGTTGCGATCCCGATAGCGTCGATCAAACAGGCTCTGGCTGGAGACTCCGCATTCGCGAGCCGCTGGATCGCAATGCTGAATCGGGAGGTGAAGCGCCTGCGCGCGCAATGCGAGCGCCTGTCGCTAAGAGGCGTCAAGGAACGCCTGCTGCATCTGATCGAAACCGAAGGCAGTGAAGGCCGCTTGCCGCTGGGTGGCGGCTTGAAGTCCATGGCCGCGGAGCTGGGCGTAAGCCACGAGGCCTTGTACCGCGCGGTGGCCGAGCTTGAGAACAATGGCCGCTTGCGCCGCCGTGAGAATTTTCTGATCGTGGGCGAGAAGGTCTGAGCGGCTGCGCGCCGGTTCGCTATCGCTCGCCACGGTGCCGAATGTTCTGCCTCCTTCAGACATGTTCGTCAGGCGCTTACAACGCGTCGTGTCTTGCTGATCTTGATTTCCACCACCTTGCCCACAGCGCGAGCAGCCTTGATAAGCGTATCCAACTGAATCGAAAGATTGTCGGGGTCGAGCACGCGGTCAAGCTGCGAGCGGCTGGTGGACATCTTCGAGGCCATGGCGGTCTTGGTGAGGCTGGCCGCCTGCATGCCTTCTCCGATCTGCTCGGCCAGCGCCCGCTTGAGCGCGCGCGCCTGCACCTCGTCGTAAATGCCTTCTTCTTTCAGGAAGTCGTCGAAGCGGCTGCCTGTGTGTGGGTTACTTTTCGCCATGTTTCCACTCCTTAAATCGTTTCTCGGCCAAGTCGATTTCCGATCCTAGCGTTGCCTGAGTCTTCTTGATGAAGCCGTGAAGCAACACCATCACGCCGGACTCGACCGCAAACAGCGTGCGCGCAATGCGCGTGGCCAGCGAGGTACGCACCTCCCAAATCGCGCCGCGCAAATGATCCACTCGCGGCTTTCCGATCGGCCACTTGAACTGCATGTAGGCGATATCTTCTCCGATGGCCTTGCGCTCGTCCTTGGGCAAGCGCTTCAGCCAATCTCGCACCGGCTCGGCACCGCTTAGAGATCTGTAGAAGACAGCTTCCAGCTTTTGCGGTTCTGCCATGTCTAGATTGTACCGTATATGGTACGGTTGTCAACAACAAGAAACACGCGAAAGGCGCGCCGCGCAGCCCCGTTCGTGCGCCCGGTTTGGACATCACGCCTTGTGATCTCCAATTCTCTCCTTTGCTGAGAACCGGACCATGAAGTCGGCCGGAAACCGTTCAAGATTCCGCTTGACCGCCTGGTTGCGCGCCCGCATTTCGCCACCGTAGAGCGTGGCGAGACCGGTATCGAGGATAACCTTCTAAGCCGCCAACTCCGCGTAGATCACCGGGTTGATGAGCAGGGGGCCGCGCGCGCTCCAGGTCTCAAGCTGCGCCTGCGACCAATCGGCCCAATTGCGATCGTTCTCCAGTACGTCGATGACGACGCAGGAATCGACCAGGATCATTTCTTTCCGGCTTTGAATCCCGGATCGCGGGCATCGTCGCCGTAGCCGCGCAGCAGATTCATGATTTCGTCCGTGCTCATGCCCGTCTTGCGCGTGCCGCGCAGCGCCGCGAACCGGCTTGGCTTCCGGCCCTTGCCTTGGGCAGGTTCGCGCGGCGGCATGATGCGCACCGCGCCGTCCTCCGTGTATTCGAAGCGTACCTTGTCGCCCGGCGAGAGACCGAGGTAATCGCGCAGGCGTTTCGGAATGGTGACCTGGCCTTTGATCGTAAGCGTGCTGCTGTTCATCGTTGCACCCCGGAAGTAATACCATTGGCGAATGGTATTACCGCGTGGCGCAGCGCGCAAGTGGAGTTCGGTTTTGCCATTCGCGTGGCAACACGCCCGGAAACGCCCGTGCCTATTGGCTCCGCGGATTTCTTGCACGGGCGTCGCGCCGCACCCGCAAGGACTGCATCGGGCCAAGGATTTTGGCGAAAAGCGGAGTATCATTTGTTCGCGTGTCCGATGCCGATCGAGTGAGGACACGAAGGAGATTCCCCGACCATGGCCGACTGCTGCGAAGACAAGGCCTGCGCGATCGAGGCGCTGCAGGCGCGCCAGGGTTCGACGCTCAAGCTGGTACTCGCGATCAACGCCGTCATGTTCGTGGTCGAACTGGCGGCAGGCTTGCTCGTCGGTTCCACCGCCTTGCTCTCCGATTCGCTCGACAATCTAGGCGACGCGCTGACCTATGGCCTCAGCCTGTACGCGGTCGCGCGCGGCGCCCGCGCCAAGGCGAAAGTCGCATTATTCAAGGGCGGCTTGATCCTCGCTGCCGGCCTGTTCGTGTTGGCACAGGTGGCCTATCGCATGGCCAACCCCACGCTGCCGCTGTTTGAGACCATGGGCGCCATAAGCCTGTTGGCGCTGCTTGCCAACGGTGTCTGCCTCGCGCTGCTGTGGAAGCACCGCACCGAAGACATCAACATGTCCTCAGTGTGGGAGTGTTCGAGGAACGGCATCGCGTCCAACGTTTCCGTTTTCCTTG
>JAJZUN010000310.1 GCA_021848555.1 Pseudomonadota bacterium
AATGAACCGCCGGATGCGGAACCGCACGTCCGGTGGTGTGGGAGGACGGAAGGGGTGACCCTTCCTCCTACCCGATGGAAGTATGGTGAGCAACCTTGCGGCTGTTCGCACGCGAGCGCGTTACATGCGCACTTGGCGCGCGGCGACAGTGGGGCTCGCCGGCCACCGGGTAGCAGACGGATTCGACCAGGTAGATTTAATGCCGCAACAGCTTGGCCCCACAAGTTGTACGTCAGCGGCCGCGGGCCGGGAAGATACCTGGCCTGCATATCCTTGCATTCGAATCCGCTTTCGAGCAATAGGGCTGGAACGTCGCGATTGAGGTGACAGCCACCTGCAATTTTCTTCCAGTGTGGCGTCAACCGGTCCTGCCAGCGGCTGACGCCTTCGTCCGGCGCGCGGCCGTGTTCGCAGAAGATGAGTTTTCCGCCCGGCATGAGGACGCGGCGCATTTCCTTCAATGCGGCCACGGGATCGGGGATGGTGCACAGCGTATAAGTGACAAGCACGGAATCGAAGCTCGCGTCGTCGAAAGGAATCTTTTCGGCGGAGAGACCGACGAGCTCGACATCGAGCTCCGCTCGCGCGATACGCTTGAGCGCGAGGCGGTGCATTTGCAGCGCCGGATCCATGCCGACGATTTTCGTGACCTTGGACCGGTCGTAGTGCCGCATGTTCAAACCGGTGCCGACGCCCACCTCCAGCACACGACCCTCGGCCAAGGGAACGACTTTCTCCCTCTGGCGGCGCACCAGTTTGACGCCGCAGGCAAAATCGAGCAGATATGGCAATACGTGCTGGTCGTACCAGTTATCGTTCACTTTCCCGCCGATTCTGTCCGCAGTGCTCTCTTGTTCGCTGGAAGGGATATTCGTCGTGCGGAAAAAACAAAACGAGGTGCCACAAACGAAACTGATGTTAGCGCGCCATCGCCCCAGGAAGATTACAAAAATGTAATCTTATGGTCAGATTCATGAAGGTTCCGGGGCTGCATAATGCCGCCTGGCTGAGGAGCGATCCGACGGCCGACACGAATTGCCGTTGCGGCCCACATTTCGACGAGTAACCAGAGGATAGGAACCATGAAAGCCAGAATGCTTATGCTTGCCGCGCTTGTATTGACACCGATAGCGGTATTTGCGCACGACGAGACGCATCAGGGGATGATGCGTGGAATGATGCCTGGCATGATGCACGGCATGGCCCAGGGCGGACACGCGGAAGAAGGCGGGCACGCAGAAGAAGGCGGGCACGCAGAAGGCGTGGGCAAGCCCGGCGATCCGCAGAAGGTATCGCGTACTATCCGCGTGCTGATGTCCGACGATATGAAATTCACGCCCGCGCGCATCGCCGTCAGGCGCGGGGAGACCATCCGCTTCGCGGCAAGAAACGCCGGTAAGATCAAGCACGAGATGGTGATCGGGTCGATGGCGGAACTGAAACAGCATGCCGAGATGATGCGTAAAATGCCCGGGATGGTGCATGCCGACCCTAACATGGTCACGCTGGCACCGGGTGAAACCGGAGAGCTGATCTGGCAATTCACCAAGGCCGGCACGTTCGACTTCGCCTGTCTGCAGCCGGGGCATTTCGAGGCCGGTATGAGGGGCGAGGTCTCGGTGAAATAGCCGCAAACTTGTGCAAATGATTGCTTAACAACTAAGAGGAGTAGACATGACTCGCAGCTCATTCTTGATCGCCGTGTCGATATTCGGCGTGGCATTTGCCTTGCAGGCGAGCGCGGACGACAGCCATATGCACCATGCGAAGAACGGGGCGAAACTGGCTGCCGTCGCAAGCGCGGCATGGACCGAAGGCGAAGTGCGCAGCATCGACAAGGCCGCCGGCAAGCTCACGATCAAGCACGGTGCGATGCCCAAATTCGACATGCCGCCGATGACCATGGCCTACCCCGTCAAAGACAAGGCGATGCTCGATCGGCTCAAGCCCGGCGACAGGGTCAAATTCGAGGCCGACGGCGTCGGCGGCGAATTCACTGTGTTGCGCCTGGAAAAACTGAAATAGCCGGCAAGTCTGATCGAACACGCGGACTTCGCGCGAAGGGGTCGTTATGACAATGAGCTTGATTAGGTCCTGGGGGCGTCTGCCGGCGCTGATTGCCGTGGTAGCCGTTGCGGCGGCCGCTGCCGCGCCTGTACGCGCACAGGACCGGCCCGCCGCCGGCGCGCAGCCGCTGAGTGCGCTCGTCGCCGAAGCGCTGCGCAACAATCCCGAACTGCGCGCCGCGGCGAAAGAAGCCGAGGCCGCGGACCAGCGCGTGCGGCCGGCCGGCGCCTTGGAGGATCCGATGCTGGAGGCCGGGTTCCTCAACCTGCCGACGCAGCCGCTGCGTTTCAACCGCGAAGACATGACCATGAAAATGCTCGGGCTGTCGCAGAAGCTGCCCTATCCGGGCAAGCGCGCGCTGCGCGAGCAGGTCGCGGCCAAGGAAGCGGAAACGCTCAAATATGGACTGGGCGAGACCAGCAACCGCGTGGTGCGCGAGGTCAAGGTCGCTTACTACGATCTCGCGCTGACCGACGAGACCGTGCGGCTGCTCAAAAGCAACCGGCAGATCCTGGAACAATTCCTGCGCGTCGCCGAGAGCCGCTATGCCGTCGGCCAGGCGGCGCAGGCCGACGTGCTCAAAGCGCAGAGCCAGATCGGACGCATGAACGAGGAGCTGCTGCGCATGGAGCGCGAACGCCCGGTGACCGAAGCCGAGCTTGCGCGCCTGCTCGGCCGGCGCGCGGACGACGCGCCTATTGCGGTAGAGCTGCCCGGGCTGCGCGATATCGCGCTGAATCTGGAAGCCTTGCAGCAGACTGCGCTGCACCAGCGCCCGCAACTGCTCGGGCTGCAGAGTGCGGTCGAGCGCAGCACCAGGGCGGTGGATCTTGCGCGCACCGAAAAGCAACCCGATTTCGACGTGCGTTTTTCGTACGGCCAGAGGGATAAGAATCCGCTGGGCGAACCGCGCCAGGATGTGTTCAGCCTCACGGTCGCGATGAACCTCCCGGTGTGGCGCGCGGACAAGATCGAACCGCGCATTGCCGAAGCGCAAGCGCTGCGCGACCAGGCGCTCGACATGCAGCAGGCGCAGGAGAACGACGTGCTGGCGAAACTGCGGCAGCAGGTCGCGACTGCCGAGCAGAGCCGCAAATCGGTGATTCTTTATGAGACCGGCATCCTGCCGCAGGCGCGACTGGCTGTCGAGGCGGCGCTCGCAGCCTACCGCGTGAGCCGCGTCGATGTGCTGATGTTGCTCGACAGTCAGATGACCGTGTTCGGCTACGAAATCAGCCGCGCCAAGGAACAGGTCAACTTCAACAAAGCCCTGGCCGAGATCGAACTTTTGACCGGCAAGCAGACATTCTGAAAACCATGGCAAGGGAAGAATAATGAAGCGCATTGTTTTGATGTTGTCGACAGTTGTGCTGGGCGCGGCATTACTGGCCGCCGGCTATTGGTGGGGCGTAAATCGAACTGCGCCGTCCGCATCCGGGGGGGTGGAAGGCCAGGCGGGTGCCAAGGCCGAACGCAAGGTTCTCTATTACCGCAATCCGATGGCGCCCGCGGATACGTCTCCGGTGCCGAAAAAAGCCTCGGACGGCATGGATTTCGTGGCTGTGTACGCCGACGATGCGCCGCAGGTACAGCCCGGCAAACCCACAGGCAAGATCCTCTTTTATCGCAATCCGATGGGTCTGCCGGACACCTCGCCGGTGCCGAAAAAAGACCAGATGGGTATGGATTACATTGCGGTGTATGAAGGCGATGAAGAGCCCGCGTCCGCGACGCCGCTGGTCAAGCTCAGCGTGGACAAGGTGCAAAAGCTCGGCGTCAAGACCGAAGCGGTGGCGCTGCGCGATTTCGCGAGCACTATCAGGGCGGTGGCCACGGTGCAGGCAAACGAGCGCTCGCTGCACACCGTCACCTCCAAGTTTGACGGCTGGATCCAGAAGCTTTATGTCAACACCACCGGCCAGCCGGTGAGGAAGGGCCAGCCGCTGATGGATGTGTACAGCCCCGACCTGATCGCGGCGCAGCAGGAATACCTGATCGCGAAGAAAGGCGTGCAGACGCTCGCGGGCGGTAGCGCGGAAGTGCAGGCCAGCATGCAGCGTCTGGTGGACAGCGCCTTGCAGCGCTTGCGCAACTGGGACATCTCGGATACCGAGTTGCAGCGCCTGACACAGGACGGCAAGACCATCCAGTACCTGACGCTGCGCTCGCCCGCGAACGGGGTGGTGCTGGAAAAGCCCGCGATCCAGGGCAAACGCTTCATGGCCGGGGAAGTACTGTATCAAGTCGCCGACCTGTCGCAGGTGTGGCTGCTGGCCGAAGTATTCGAGCATGATCTCGGACAGGTGCGCATCGGACAGGTGGCGAACATCCGGGTCGATGCCTATCCAGAGAAGGTGTTCACGGGCAAGGTGAGTTTTATTTATCCCACCGTAACCGCCGAGAGCCGTACCGCCAAAGTGCGGATCGAGCTCGGCAATCCACAAGCACTGCTAAAGCCGTCCATGTACGCGCGGGCCGAGCTCGTTTCTTCGCGCGGCAAAGCGCAGGTGTTGACCGTCCCTGATTCCGCGGTGCTGGATACCGGCACGCGGGAACTGGTGCTCGTCGAGCGCGGCGGCGGGA
>JAJZUN010000311.1 GCA_021848555.1 Pseudomonadota bacterium
ACGCGGTCCACGGCTGGGGCGCCTACATCTGCGGCGAAGAGACGGGGCTACTCGAGTCGATCGAGGGCAAGAAGGGCCAGCCGCGCTTCAAGCCGCCGTTCCCGGCGAGCTTCGGCCTGTACGGCAAGCCCACCACGATCAACAATACCGAGACTTTCGCCGCGGTGCCCTGGATCATGCGCAACGGCGGCGATGCCTTCCTGGCGCTGGGCAAACCCAACAACGGCGGCACCAAGCTGTTTTCCGTCTCGGGCCACGTCAACCGGCCGGGCAATTACGAAGTGAAGCTCGGCACGCCGTTCGCAACACTGCTGGAGATGGCGGGCGGAATGCGCGGCGGCAGGAAACTCAAGGCGGTGATTCCGGGCGGCTCCTCGGCGCCGGTCCTGCCCGGGCACATCATGCTGCAGACCGACCTCGATTACGACTCCATCGCCAAGGCCGGCTCCATGCTCGGCTCGGGCGCCGTGATCGTGATGGACGAGACCACCTGCATGGTGCGCGCGCTGGAGCGACTGTCCTACTTCTATTTC
Organism: Pseudomonadota bacterium; assembly: GCA_021848555.1. Next base: position 534 of record JAJZUN010000311.1, read on the forward strand.
GAGGAATCCTGCGGCCAGTGCACGCCCTGCCGCGAGGGCACTGGCTGGATGTACCGCATGGTGCACCGCATAGAGCACGGCAAGGGGAGGCAGGAAGACCTCGACGTGCTCACCAACGTGGCCGACAACATCGCCGGGCGCACCATCTGCGCCCTGGGCGACGCGGCGGCGCTGCCGGTGAAAAGCTTCATCAAGCATTTCCGCGACGAATTCCAGTACCACATCGATCACAAGCGCTGCCTGGTGAGCGTGCCCGGCGGCTATTACACCGCCGGCGGCGTCCCTGCAGAGAAGGCGGCCTGAGAACGACATGCCCAAAGTAGAAATCGACGGCAGGCAGATCGAGGTAGCCAACGGCGCGACCGTGATGGACGCGGCCAACGCGCTGGGAATATCGATTCCGCACTTCTGCTATCACAAGAAACTCTCGATTGCGGCCAACTGCCGCATGTGCCTGGTGCAGGTGGAGAAGGCGCCCAAGCCGCTGCCGGCCTGCGCCACGCCGGTCACCGACGGCATGAAGGTGTTCACCGATTCGGACTACGCCAAGACGGCGCAGAAGTCGGTGATGGAGTTCCTGCTGATCAACCATCCGCTCGACTGCCCGATCTGCGATCAGGGCGGCGAATGCCAGCTGCAGGATCTCGCGGTCGGCTACGGCAAAGGCGAATCGCGCTACCAGGAAGAAAAGCGCGTGGTGTTCCACAAGAACGTCGGTGCGCTGATCTCGATGGAAGAGATGAGCCGCTGCATCCATTGCACCCGCTGCGTGCGCTTCGGCCAGGAGATCGCCGGCGTGATGGAACTCGGCATGATGGGCCGCGGCGAGCACTCCGAAATCGTTTCCTTCGTCGGGCGCAGCGTCGATTCCGAACTGTCGGGCAACATGATAGACCTGTGCCCGGTGGGCGCGCTCACGAGCAAGCCGTTCCGCTACAGCGCCCGCACCTGGGAACTCGCGCGCAGGAAATCGGTGAGCCCGCACGACAGCCTCGGCTCCAACCTCGTCGTGCAGACCATGGCGAACAAGGTCAAGCGCGTATTGCCGCTAGAGAACGAGGAACTCAACGAATGCTGGCTGTCCGATCGCGACCGCTTCTCCTACGAGGGCCTGAACAGCGGGGACCGCCTTACCCAGCCGATGCTCAAAGTGAACGGCAAGTGGCAGGAAGCGGACTGGCAGCAGGCGCTGGCCGCAGTGGCGAAGGGCCTCAAGAATGTGCGCGAGCAGCATGGCGCCGCGGCGCTGGGCGCGCTGGCTGCGCCGCATTCCACGCTGGAAGAGTTGTACCTGCTGGCCAAGCTCATGCGCGGCATCGGCAGCGAGAACATCGATTTCCGCCTGCGCCAGTCGGATTTTTCCGCCGACGGCAAGCAGGCCGGCGCGCCCTGGCTGGGCATGAAAATCGCCGACATCGGCAGCCTCGACCGGGTACTCGTGGTCGGTTCTTTCCTGCGCAAGGATCACCCGCTCATCGCGAACCGGCTGCGCCAGGCGGCCAAGCGCGGACAGCAGATCAATCTGATCCATGCCACGGACGACGAGCTGCTGCTGAATCTCGCCAACAAGGCCATCGTGCCGCCGCAAGAACTGCCCGAAATGCTGGCGCAAGTGGTCAAGGCGGTGGCCGAAGCGAAGCAGCAAGCGGTGCCCGCAGCGCTGGCGAGCGTCAACATCGGTGCCGAAGCGAAGAACATGGCCGCGAGCCTGGCCGCGGGCACGAAGACCGGCATCTTCCTCGGCAACCTCGCCGCCCAGCACCCGCAGGCGGCGCAGCTGCGCCTGCTGGCGCAGGAACTGGCCGGAATGCTGGGTGCAAGCTTCGGCTATTTCGGCGAGGCCGCCAACAGCGTCGGCGGCTATCTCGCCGGCGCCGTGCCCGGGCCGGGCGGACTCAGCGCGGCGGCGATGCTGGCCCAAGCGCGCAAGGCCTACCTCCTTTTGAACGCAGAGCCCGAGCTCGACTGCAACGATCCGCATGCCGCGATGCAGGCGCTGGATGCGGCCGAATTCGTGATTGCCCTTTCCGCCTACAAAGGCGCGGCTCTGGATTACGCCAGCGTGCTGCTGCCGATTGCGCCGTTCACCGAGACCTCGGGCAGCTTCGTCAACGCCGAGGGCCGCCGGCAAAGCTTCAACGGCGTGATCAAGCCTCTGGGCGAGGCGCGTCCGGCATGGAAAGTGTTGCGCGTGCTCGGCAACCTGCTCGAGCTGCCCGGTTTCGACTACGACAGCAGCGAACAAGTGCGCGACGCCATCGGCACGCCGGAAGAGCTTGCGCGCAAGCTCGACAGCCGGCTCAACGGGCCCGCGCTGCAGACCCCGGCCGCTGGCGCAGGCCTGCAACGTGTGGCCGATGTGCCGATCTACGCGGGCGACGCGATCGTGCGCCGCGCCGAGTCGCTGCAGCTGACGCGCGATGCGGCGCCGCCGCGCGCGCGGATGAGCGCGGCCACGCTGGCCAAGCTGGGTCTGAAAGAGGGCCAGCCGGTGAAGGTGAGGCAGGGCAAGGGCGAGGCGACGCTGAATGCCGCCTGCGACGAGCGCCTGCCGCGCGACTGCGTGCGCATCGCCGCGGCGCATACCGCGACCAAAGATCTCGGGCCGATGTCGGGCGAAATCAGCGTGGTGCCGCTATGATGGAACTCTACGCCAAGATCATCGCCATCGGGCTCGGTTTCGCCCAGGGTCTGTTCGGTCCGGTGCTGGGCGCGGCGCTGTTCACCCTGGTCAAGACTTCGGTGCTGATCATGCTGATCGTGGCGCCGCTGCTGGGCGCGGTGGCCTACCTGACGCTGCTCGAGCGCAAAGTCATCGGCTACATGCAGGTGCGCATCGGTCCCAACCGCGTCGGCCCGCTGGGTCTGCTGCAGCCGATCGCCGACGGCATCAAGCTGGTGTTCAAGGAAATCATCATTCCCTCCGGCGCCGACAAGTTCCTGTTCGTGCTCGCGCCGGTGATCACGCTCACCGTGGCCATGGCCGCCTGGGCCGTGGTGCCGTTCAACAAGGGCGTGGTCCTGGCCAACATCGATGCGGGCCTGCTCTACGTAATGGCGATCACCTCGATGGGCGTGTACGGCATCATCGTCGCCGGCTGGGCGTCGAACTCCAAGTACGCCTTCCTCGGCGCAATGCGCGCGGCGGCGCAGATCGTCGCCTACGAGATCGCCATGGGCTTCGCGCTGGTGTGCGTGCTGATGGTGTCGCACAGCCTCAACCTGACCGACATCGTCAACGGCCAGGCGAAAGGGCACTTCGCCGACATCGGGCTGAACTTCCTCTCCTGGAACTGGCTGCCGCTGGCGCCGATGCTGCTGGTGTATTTCATCTCCGGCGTGGCCGAGACGCAGCGCGCGCCGTTCGACCTGGCCGAGGGCGAATCGGAGATCGTCGGCTTCCACGTCGAATATTCGGGCATGCTGTTCGGCGTGTTCTCGATGGGCGAGTACGCCAACATGATCCTGGTGGCCACGCTCACCACCATCATGTTCTTCGGCGGCTGGGCCGCGCCGCTGGACTCGGCCATTTTCAATGCGATCCCCGGCTTCATCTGGCTGCTGGGCAAGGTGCTGTGCGTGCTGTTCCTGTTCCTGTGGTTCCGCGCGACGTTCCCGCGCTATCGCTACGACCAGATCATGCGCCTGGGCTGGAAAGTGTTCATCCCGCTGACCATCGTCTGGCTGGTGCTGATCGCGGCGTGGATGCAAACCCCGTTCTCAATCTGGAGGTGACCATCCATGCTTGAGAAAATCCGCGAATTCTTCAAGACCTTCCTGCTGTTCGAGCTGGTGAAGGGGCTCGCCGTCACCGGGCGCTACATGTTCGCGCGCAAGATCACGGTGCAGTATCCGGAGGAGCGCACGCCGCAGTCGCGCCGCTTTCGCGGCCTGCACGCGCTGCGCCGCTATCCCAACGGCGAGGAGCGCTGCATCGCGTGCAAGCTGTGCGAGGCCGTATGCCCGGCGCTCGCGATCACGATCGAGTCGGAGCAGCGCGCCGACGGCACGCGCCGCACCACGCGCTACGACATCGACCTGAACAAGTGCATCTTCTGCGGTTTCTGCGAGGAGTCCTGCCCGGTCGACTCCCTAGTCGAGACGCGAATTCTC
>JAJZUN010000312.1 GCA_021848555.1 Pseudomonadota bacterium
GGCAGGATGTAGGTCACGCGCACCACGTCTTCGAGGCGCGCGCCCGCTTGCTGCAGCGCCTGCGCAATGTTCCTCAGGCATTGTTCGGTTTGCGCGGCGACGCCTTCGGCGATAGTCATGGTCGCATAATCGAAACCCGTGGTACCCGAGACGAATACCCATTCGCCGTCGACGACAGCGCGCGAGTAGCCGATCTGGGCTTCGAAGCTTGAACCGGAGCTGATGAGCTTGCGCGACATTCGTTCCTTCATCGGGCTAGTGAGCCCGGCGCGTGACCGCCGTATATTCGAACGCCCAGTAGTATTCCCAGACGGTGAACGCCGCCTGCTCGCCCAGCCCGGCCATGAGTTCCCGCAGCTCCGACTCGGTCGGAAAGTTCTTCAGCACCTCGTGCGTGGAGCCGTCATCCAACAGCCGCGCCTGGTAGCTGTTGCCTTCGGCGTCCTGCGCGCTCAGGGGCGTGCTGCTGCCCTCGACATAGCGGTTGTCGAGCAGCACCACCTGCGCGCCGGGTTCGAGGCGCGCCGCCAGGCCGAGCAGGAATTCGCGCCGCCGCGCCTTCGGCACATGGGAAAACCAGAAGCCGGCAAAGGCGGCATCGAACGGACCGACATGCCGCGGCAGCGCGTAGGCGTCGCCGAGCACGAAGTCGACTTTGCCTGCGGGCACGCGCGTTTTCGCGATGGCCAGGGTTTCGGCGGCGGCATCGATGGCCAGCAGCTGCGCGGCGACCGGCGCGATGAACCGGGTCCAATAGCCGGTGCCGCAGGCGATTTCGATGACGCGCGCTCCGGCGAACTTCGGCGGCAGCCAGCGCTCGATCGCGCGCAGATCGGCCTGGCGCTCGGGCTTGCGGTAGATGCGGTCGTACTCGGAGGCGCGCGCGGCGTAGTACGACTGCAGTCTTGATTGTTCGACGGACATCGAATGTCCCCGCGCCGGATTCAGTGCGACTCGCCCGCGACGTACTTCGGTGCCGGCCGCGAAAAGAAAGCGTGCAGGATATGGTATACGAGCAGGTAGTTCTTCTGCTGGAAGCTCGCATGCGAAATGCCGGGCATGACGGTGAATTGCTTGTCCGGGTTGGGCAGGCGTTGGAAGAACCCGATCAGGTCGTCCATGCCCGCGATGCCGTCGAACTGGCCGCGCAATACCACGGTCGGCACGGCGATTTTTTCCGGATCCACCAGCGGCAGCCTGGAGCACATGTCGATGTAAGTGCCGTTGGGCATCGAATCGTCGAGCGCCAGGATTGCGTCGGCGAAGGCGTCGACGACGCGTTTTTCGGCGCAGTCCGGATGGTCGCGCTCGAAAATCGAATAGACGAAGGCGCGGTCTATGGAGCGGCGCTTCGCCTTGAGGAACTCGGGCAGCTTCTTGCGCCGCTGCTCCAGGGTCGGGCTGCCCGCGCCGGTCCAGACGAACGCATCCAGTGCCAGGCGCGCGACGCGCTCGGGATGCCGCTCGGCGAACAGCGCCGCGCGCAGCGCCCCCGACGAGATGCCGTAGGTGAGGAAATTCTTTATCCCGCGCGTCTTGATGATGTAGTCGGTGGCGGCGGCGAGGTCGTCCGCGCCGTTGGCGATGTCGCAGGTGATATCGCGCTTCTTGTCGGAGCGGCCGTAGCCTTCCATGTCCACGCTCCAGCAGACGAAGCCGCGCTGCGCGAACCAGTCCATCACCGAGGAGTCGGGCCGCCCCGGCACGCTGAGATCGAACGTCGGTTGCGAGGCCATCGACGAGCCGTGCACGAACAGCACTGCAGGCTTGCCCGCGGGCGAGCCGCAGAATTTTTCCCACAGGAACAGGCGCACCTCGCCCTTGTGGGTCCAATGTTCGATGCCGGTAACTTGCTCCGCGGCTGCGTTGGTGCTCATGGATTCTTCCTTTGGTTGGGGTTCAATCGACGCGCGCGCCGGTTTCCTTGATGATCTTTTCCCAGCGTTCCTTTTCCTCGCGGAAGTAGGTGCCGAATTCCGCGGGCGTGGACCCGACCGGTTCGATCGAAGCGCGCTCCATGTATTCCTTCACCTGCGGCGCGGCCAGCGCGGCGACCAATTCCTGGTGCAGCTTGTCGATGATCGCCTGCGGCGTTCCCTTGGGCGCCAGCAGGCCCATCCACACATAGGCGGAGTAGCCCTTCAACCCGGACTCGTCCAGCGTCGGCACCTGCGGCAGCTGCGGCGAACGCTGCACGCCGGTCACCGCGAGCGCGCGCAGCCTGCCCGCCTTGATATGGCCCAGCATGCCGGCCAGGCCGGGGATCGAGACCTTCACTTGACCGCCGAGCAAGTCGGTGGTGGCCTGGCCGCTGCCACGGTAGGGCACGTGGTTCATCTTGATGCCCGCCATCGAGGTAAACATGGCGGCGAACAGGTGCTGGCCGCTGCCGTTGCCGGAAGAGGCGTAGTCGAGTTTGCCCGGCCGCGCCTTGGCATAGTCGATCAGCTCCTGCACTGTCTTCACCGGCAGCGCGGGGTTGACTACGAGCACGCCCGGCTCGCGTCCTACGAGCGAGATCGGGACGAAATCGTCGATCGGCTTGAACGGGAGCTTCGAGTAGAGCGAGGCGCTGATGGCATTGGTCTGCGAGGCAAGCAGCAGGGTGTAGCCATCCGGCGCGGATTTGGCCACCACATCGCTGCCTATGGTCGCGCCGGCGCCGGGTTTGTTCTCGATGACCACCTGCTGTCCCAGGCGTTTGGACAGTTCCTGCGCGATGATCCGCGCCGGCCCGTCCACCGCGCCGCCGGCGGAGAAGGGCACGACGATGCGGATCGGCCGCGACGGGTAATCTTCGGCGCGCGCAGCTGCGGCGGCAATCAGCGCGAGAGCGCTGCATAGCGCAAGCAGGGTTCGAGCCGCGAGCGCGGCCGGACGGGTCAAAGTCATTTTCTGCACGAGTGCATCCTCCCGGAGCTTCTTATCGTGGCCGCCATTCTACGTCTAACCCGGGCAGGGCAGGGCAGTTCAGTGCAGTGCAGTGCTAGCGCATGCTGCGCGCGCGCACGCGCCCGCCAAACGCAGCCAACTCGTTCAGGAGCAATGCCGCGATCACCAGGGCGCCGCCGGTCAGCGTGGCCAGCGCCGGCGTTTCGCCCGCGCCCAGCCAGGCCCAGATCGGACCCAGCACGACCTCGAGCATGGCCAGCAACGAAATCTCGGGCGCCGACAGCTGCGGGCTCGCGCGCACCATGAGCATGCACGGCAGGCCCAGCTGCAGGCAGCCGAGCGCGCCGAGCAAGACCAGGTCGTGTGCATTCGCGTGCAAGGGCAACGCGAACGGCAGGGTGAGGGCGGCGGAGAGAACGGTGCCGAGGAGCACTGCCGGGACGAGATCCACCGAGCGTCCGGCATGCTTGAGCGTGACCAGATTCACCGCCGCGGCCAGGGGAACGGCGAGGGCGATCAGCATGCCGACGAGGTGGCGCGGATCGCCGCCGGCGAAGCCCGAGCCGAACATCCACAGCATGCCGCCGATGGCGAGCGCGATCGCGGCCCAGGTGCGCGGCGCGATCGGGTCGCGCAGCACCGCGCGCGCGAGCAGCGCCGTGACCAACGGCGTGATGCTGTTGACGATCAGGGTGTTCGCAGTGGTGGTGGTCATGAGCGCCAGCATGAACGCGATCATCATGATCGCCCACATCGCACCGGACAAGAGGCCGTAGCCGCCGCTCGCGCGCACCGCGGCCCACGCGCCGCGACCGCGGGTGAGCAGCATCGCGGCAAGCACGAACAGCGCGGCGAACAGGCTGCGCCAGAACGTCACTTCCCAGCGCCCGGCGAATTCCAGATGGCGCGTAACCACGCCGGCGATGCTCCACAGCGTCGGCGCGATGATCATGAGCACGATGGCGCGGCGATGCGCGCGCGGGTCGCGCTTACTCATCGGGCCACGCTTTGTGCTAGAAAGCGCTCCAGCACCGCAGAGAGGTCCGACGTTTCGCTGTCGACGAATTCGTAGCGCGCGCGCACCACCGGTTTGTCGAGCGCAATCAATGCCGCGAGGTCGATCGGTGTTGCCGCCACCACGACGTCTGCCGGCGTGCCGTTGATGGTCTGGCGCAGCGCTTCGAGTTGCGCCGGCGTATAGCCGGTCGCGGGCAGCACCGGGCCGATATGCGGATATTGCGCATATACCGCCGCAATCGCGGGCGCGGCTGAAACGCGCGGATCGACGATCGCCGCGGCGCCCGCCTGCATCGCCGCGACATAGCCCGCGCCATGGGGCATGCCGCCGTGCGTGATCGTGGGTCCGTCCTCGACCACCAGCACGCGTTGGCCGCGCACCGCGGCGGCATCGTCCAGGCGCACCGGCATGGATCCGCGCAGGATGAGTGCGCGCGGATTGACGCGGCGCGCGTTCTCCGTCACCTGCTGCAAGGCTTCGGGCGCGGCGCTGTCGGCTTTCGCCAGCAGCACCACATCGGCCATGCGCAGCACGGTTTCGCCCGGATGGTAGGCGGTCTCGTGCCCGGGGCGCAGCGGATCGGCGAGCACGATGTGCAGGTCCGGAAGCACGAAGGGAAAGTCGTTGTTGCCGCCGTCCCAGAGGATCAGGTCGGACTCCTGCCCGGCCCGCTCGATGACGCTGACGTAATCGACACCGGCATAGACGATGTTGCCCGCGGCGAGGTGCGGTGCGT
>JAJZUN010000313.1 GCA_021848555.1 Pseudomonadota bacterium
CGATCTGCCCTACCGCCCCTTTGCTAAGGGCGCGCTCCTACCCCCCCGGGGAGCCGCTGGCACCCCGATGATTTAGCGGTCGTGGCGGAATTGGTAGACGCGCAACGTTGAGGTCGTTGTGGGCGAAAGCCCGTGGAAGTTCGAGTCTTCTCGACCGCACCATTCAGTCCACAGGGGGACTGATCTCCAGTGATTTTGACCATGAGATGAGCCTACAATGGCGCGTTTCTGCTGATCTTCAACAAAACTGATTTGGTCTGGAGACCGACAGAGGCACTGCTGCGGAGGGGGCTTTTCGAAGTCAGTCTCCAGCCAGCGGGTGCCCGCAGTCAAAGCCGGCTGTATCGGAGTAATTTGCTTCTCCGTTTTGGGTCATACCAGTCTGGCCGCTGGCTATCCTCGATTGCCCATATCCAACCATCATCAAAGGCGGCCCTTGATATCGGTCCGAGTTCAGCGAGAGCCAGCTGGTGATAGTGTTTTTTCGTGAATGCCTTCGGTTTACCCAGCGCCATATGTGGCATCAACCAGTCCCGGCAGCGCTTTCGGTCTCGAAGTGCTTTGCGGATTGTTGCCTGCAGATTGAGTTCGGACATTGTTTTCACCTGCCATCTAGAGATTTTACCGACAAGTGTGCTTGCAAACGCTGACCAAAGCGGCGGCTTGAAATACCATTCACGTGGGCGGTGATCCAATTACCGACCAGGTTTGTTGTACTCCTGTTTCAATTGCAGGAGACGCCAGATGCCAAATGACCTTACTTCACCGCTAAAGCGCTGCGCTATCTATACGCGCAAGAGCACAAATCACCTGTTAGAGCGCGAAGTAAACTCGCTGACAACACAGCGAGAGATTTGCAGCGCGTACGTGACCAGTCAACAATACCGAGGGTGGATCGAATTGCCCCACGGTTATGACGATGGTGGACATTCGGGCAGTCACCTTGAACGGCCTGCACTTTCCAACCTGATGCGGGACATAGAAGCAGGAAGTGTGGACACTGTTGTAATTTACAAAATTGATCGGCTCACCAGAAGCTTGCTCGATTTTGTTCGGCTTATTGAGATTTTTGATCGACGCGGGGTAGCGTTGGTCTCGGTTTCGCAGGCTTTTGATACTTCTGACAGCATGGGCCGGATGATTTTGAACGTCCTCCTCACTTTTTCGCAATTTGAGCGCGAACTCATTGCCGAAAGGGTGCGGGACAGCATTCGCACGCGTAAAAGGCACGGAAAGGTGCACGGTGGGCTGCCGCCATTCGGTTACGGGTCAGGCGGTCGATCTTGTAGACGAGGATGATATCGACCTTGCCGGCTGCGACATCAGCCATAAGCCGCTTGAGGCCGGGTCGCTCCATGTTGCCGCCGGAGAAGCCGCCATCATCGTAGCGCTCAGAGACCAGCTCCCAGCCTTCATGCTTCTGGCTGAGCGCATAGGCAGCGCAGGCCTCATATTGCGCATCGAGGCTGTTGAACTCCTTCTCCAGCCCATCTTCGGTCGACTTGCGGGTATAGACTGCGCAGCGCTGGATCTTCTCAGCCACGGCCAGCCACTCCGAAGAACCTGGGGCCTGACCAGCGGGTGCCGGTGACCGCGCGGGCGATCTCGCTCAGCGAGCCGTAGTGCTGGTCATTCCAGACATAGCTCTCACCTTGGACATCAACGCTGATGGTGCGGCCATTCCACTCGCGGACCAGCCGCGTGCCAGCGGTGAGCATGAGCTGGCGCGGTGGTGGCGGTGCAGATGCCATCCACCTTATGCCTCATAAGCCTGTAGCTGCGGTGCTTGCGCTGCGAGGTCAGGAAAGATCTACAGGAGCAGGCCTTCCAGCCGGTCGCGTTCATGATCTCATTGAGCGTGGCGCCGCCTTCCAGGCGAAGAAGTGCGCGCACTTTGGCGGCTTTGCTCGGAAGCGTTGTATCTAAATGATTTAATTGGAACTGATCCAAGGGGTGGTCTCCATCAGCGGCACCATGCCGCTGCACCACCTCAAGCCCCGCCAGGCGCACTGGTCGGGGTAATCAGCGCCTTATCTCCGGCGCTGCAAGTTCACGGCGCTCCACTCGCTCCAGTCGCAGCTGAAGTCGAGTGGAATGTGCATACAGCGCCAAAAAGCTGCAGCTGGACCGCTTCGATACGCTGTGGCTCCTCCGTGCGCATGAATGAAGAGAAGAGAGAACAGGTCGTCGCCCTGCTCACCCGCATCGGGATGATGGCGGAGGATCTTAATGTGATCGCGCTGGGGGGCGCGGGTGCGCCCGCGCAAGAGCTTTCGCGATTGATTGATGAAGCTCAGCGAAGAGTATCTGAGATGGAAATGCTAAGCGAACAGGCAGCATCCATAATCCAACCCGACAATCCTTAGGTGTGAAATCTCAGGAACGTACCGAGAGTTCGAACCTCCTCCGCTCCGCCATTTAACCCATTGGAATCATTCTATTTCATGGGTTGAGATCGAAAAATCCCGTTTGTTTCAAGGGTTATAGGCAAAGGGCTCTCCACCGGGTTAGGCCTGATATGCCCCTGACATGCTCTCTCTCTGCCGATATTCTCCAAAGCTCTCGACTACACCGATTTTAGTGTAGAGCTTTATCGCATTGAAAATATGCAGATATTCTGGCGCGCCATTTTGGGGTCAGAACCGAGATTCACCTCAAAAACCGTCCCGGTTCCAACCACTGCATCAACGCAAAGCTTGGGCGATGATCAGCGCCAGGGCCATAATCGTGATCCACGGCCAGGGCGTTGCCCAGGGTGACCGCGCCTTCATCTGCTCAAGCTGGGCAATCGCCATTTGAACGCTGGCCTGCTGAAAGTGCAGATCCTTGAGGGCCGCTTTCATCACGCCGGTCTCGACGTAAGTCGAGGCGTCGTCGGCCAGAAGCTCGACCTCCTCAAGCAACCGAAGCACCTCCCGCAGTCGAGGAACTGCGCTCGGATCAGGCGTACCGAGCAACGCCATGGCCTCCTGATGCTTGCTCTTGGCTAGCGTCAGCATGTGGCTGATGTGTTCAACAGCAGCGTCAGGCAGGTCTGGATCGGCAGCCTCCATGCCCTCCGGTTCCGCTTCGCTCCACCTGCGGCCAGCCATGGCACCAGAGCCGGTTTTACACTAACAAACATAGCGGACCACTCAGTGGGGGCCGGTCAGGAGCGGGTGAAGGGAAGCCAATCGTCGGCTCAATATATTGATAGATCGTATTAATTTTTACACCGCAGCCTTCTGAGGCCCCCAGATGAGCCCCTTCATCAGCCGGATGCCTGTGGAAAACGTGGGACAATGTGGGTCAGATTTGAACTTGCGACCTTCTAATCAGATTCGCATGATTGAAGTCTAAAAAATGTATCGCTTTTCCCGCGGCATAACGATCAACTTATCTGATCCGATTGGTCAGTCGGATTTGATTGAGAAGCTGCCATGCGCACGTTCCGACATTTTCTTGTTTAATTTCATTGCAATATCATGGCGACCTGTCGCGTAGGGTGTGCCTATGTTTCGAGCTTATAAGATCGAGACCGGTCTCTAAGCTCGACGATGAAATCGACATCTCGCTTAGACTGAGTGTGGGATCGCCCCGCGCAGGGTCGTCGGAGGAATTCAGATGTCCGTTTTGAGCAACTACGTCGGTTGGTGGGTAGCATGTCGATCGCCAGAAAGCGGACAAGGTTACCAGTCAACCTGGATGGCTGAATTTTAGACTTTCCTGCCGTCCGACGGCGAGGTGCCGAACGGCGGGTTTCGCCAATATCCGACGACGAGCGCTTGGCCAATGCTGCCGGCATCCCGCCAACAACTGGGCTGGTTGCCAAATAACGGGTTCTTGACCACGGCCGAGCTAAAGCTGCAAGCCGACTCTAAGGAAGCTGCCGCAGGGCGCTTCGCGCCTGCAACTTGGTGATTTGCTGAACGGCGAGTTTTCAGGGTCGCGCGAGTTTCCGGCGTGACGGCGAGGGAAATAGGTGCTCGGATCGACGAGGCTTTCGGTCAATGTTCCCGAACCGCTCGCCACACGGGGATGATCTGCTGGGCGCCGGGAGGCATAGTTCCATTTACTGGCGGCATTAGGCAAAGATCAAAGGCTACTCCGTGACCTCAGCTGGAACTGGCCCGCCCCCCATCGCAACATAGAAGGCGGCGCTGTTTGCCAGACGGTCGGCCCGGGCCGCGATCACCGCCAGCTGTGCCCGCTCTGCCTGCTGGGCGGCGATCAGAACCTCGACATGGCTTGCCGCGCCAAGCTGGTAGCGTCGCTGCATCGTCTTCAGCGATCCTTGAGCAGCAGCAGCGGCGCTGGACTGCGCGGCGAGAGCGTGGGCGTCGGTGTCCACCGCCACCAGCACATTGGCCACGTCGCGCAAGGCCTCCAGCACCGCCTCCTTGTAATGGGCCGTGGCAGCATCGAACCCGGCAAGCGCCGCCCGTTTTTCATGAGGAAGGCCGGAGTTGAAGAGCGGCTGGGTCAACTGCCCGATGATATTCCAGACAATCGACTGGCCGCCGAACAGCGCGTCGCCCGTCAGCGCCTGCGTGCCCAGCGTCGCGCTGAGGTTCAGTTGCGGATACATCTGCGCCACGGCCACGCCGTAATCCGCGTTGGCGGCATGGACCATGGCTTCGGCCGGCGGAGTGTCGGGCCGTTG
>JAJZUN010000314.1 GCA_021848555.1 Pseudomonadota bacterium
GATGGGTACGGTGCTGCTGATGGTCTTGCTCGGTGTCGCCGTCGTGTTCGTGCTGCGCCTGTTCAACCGGCCCCGGACCGAAGGCAATCTGCAATATGCCGGCATGAGCGCTGAGCCCGCGGCCATTCCGGCGTCTGCACCCGCCGCCGGCGCGCCGGATTTCGGCGCGCAGCTGCAGCCCAGCATCCCGGCCGGGTTCGACAGCGAAGGCTTCCTGCGCCAGGCCAAGCTCAATTTCGTCAGGCTGCAGGCGGCGCACGACAGCGGCAAGCTCGACGAGCTGCGCGAATTCACCACGGACGAAATGTTCCAATCGATCCGGCGCGAGGTGCAGGAGCGCGGCGCAAGCGCGCAGCAGACCGACGTGGTCACGCTCAACGCCGAGCTGCTGGAAGTGCTCACCGAGGGCGACAACCATTGGGCCAGCGTGCGCTTCTCCGGCCTGATCCGCGAAACCCGCGATGCCCAGCCCGAAGCGTTCGAGGAAGTGTGGAACCTGGCGAAACCGGTATCGGGCGCGACCGGCTGGGTGCTGGCCGGCATACAGCAGCTGCAATAGCCGGGACTCGCACCAGCCGTGCTGCCGCACCCGGGAATACTCGCGCTCAACCATCTGCTCGAAGCCGAGGCTTGGGCGCGCGACAAGCTCAGGCCCTATGCCGCGCAATGCGTGGAATTCCGCTCGCCGCCGCTGCCCGCGCTGTGCCTGGAAATCCTCGACACCGGGCTGCTGCGCCGCGCCGCCGAAGACGCGGTGCCGACTCTGGTCGTCAACATCGGCCCGGGCGCGCTGCCGGCGATGCTGCGCGGCGAGGACGCCTTGCTGCGCGAAATCGGCATCGAGGGCAATGCCGATCTGGCCGGCACGGTGCAGTACCTGTTCCGCCACCTGCGCTGGGACATCGCGGAAGACCTGTCCAAGGTGTTCGGCGACGTGGTCGCCGAGCGCATGGTGCGCGAAGGCAAGCGCTTCGCCGCCTGGAACCTCGAGGCCGCGGAGAAACTGGCGCAAAACTTCAGCGAATACCTGATCGAAGAACAGCCGCTGCTCGCCCGCCCCGCCGATGTGCGCCAATTCCTCGCCGACGCGGACCAGCTGCGCGACGACCTGGCGCGGCTGGAGAAACGCATGGACCTGCTCGTTCGGAAAGCCTGAAGCGCCAAAGGCGTACCCAGGACGCCGCGCAACAACAATCAGCGCCTTTGCCGCCGCAGCGGTTAAAATCCTTCTTTCGCATCCCGCCAACACCCTAAATTGCAGCGCCTACTGCGTCTCGCCCGCATCATCAGCGTAAGCATCCGCTTCGGCCTGGATGAGTTCGTGCTCGCCCATGCGCGCACGCGCTTCCTGCTGGTGCTGGTGCAGCGCGTGCTGTTCTGGCGCCGGCTCACCGAGCCGCGCGCAGTGCGGCTGCGCCTCGCGCTGGAAGCCCTGGGGCCGCTGTTCGTCAAATTCGGCCAGGTGCTCTCCACCCGGCGCGACCTGCTGCCCACCGATATCGCCGACGAACTCGCGCGGCTGCAGGATCAGGTACCGCCGTTCTCGACCGAAATCGCCTGCGCCCAGCTCGAGCGCGCTTTCGGCAAGCCGGTGGCGGAAGTGTTCGAGCAGTTCGAGGCGCAGCCGATCGCAAGCGCCTCCATCGCGCAAGTGCATTTCGCGGTGCTGCCCGGCGGGCGCGAATGCGCGGTGAAAATCCTGCGCCCGAACATGCAGCAGGCGATAGAAAAGGACGTGGCCCTGCTCGACAGCGCCGCGAGCCTGATGGAGGCGCTGTGGATCGACGGCAGGCGCCTCAAGCCGCGCGAGGTGGTGGCGGAATTCGCGATGCACCTCAACGACGAACTCGACCTCATGCGTGAAGCCTCGAACGCGAGCCAGCTGCGGCGCAATTTCGCCGGCTCGCAGCTGCTCATGATTCCGGAGATCTACTGGGATTACTGCTCGTCCTCGGTGATGGTGATGCAGCGCATCAGCGGCATCCCGATCAGCCACATCGAGCGCCTGCGCGCGGCCGGCGTGGACATCCCGCGGCTCGCGCGCGCCGGCGTGGAAATCTTTTTCACCCAGGTGTTCCGCGACGGCTTTTTCCACGCCGACATGCATCCGGGCAATATTTTCGTGTCCACCGACACCGACCCGCGCGGCCAGTATGTCGCCGTCGATTTCGGCATCATGGGCACGCTCACCGACGTCGACAAGAACTACCTGGCGCAGAATTTCCTCGCGTTCTTCCAGCGCGACTACAAGCGCGTGGCGCAGGCGCACCTGGAAGCGGGCTGGGTGCCGCCGGACACGCGCGTGGACGAGTTCGAGAACGCGATCCGCGCCGTGTGCGAGCCGGTATTCGACCGGCCGCTGAAGGATATCTCCTTCGGCCGCGTGCTGCTGCGCCTGTTCCAGACCTCGCGCCGCTTCCACGTCGAGATCCAGCCGCAGCTGGTGATGCTGCAGAAGACCATGCTCAATATCGAAGGCCTGGGGCGGCAGCTCGACCCCGAGCTCGACCTGTGGAAAACCGCCAAACCCTTCCTCGAGGTTTGGATGAGCGAGCAGCTGGGCTGGCGCGGCTTCGTGCGCAATGTGCTGACCGAAGCGCCGCGCTGGGCCACGATGATGCCGCAGCTGCCGCGCCTGGTGCACCGCGCCCTGGAGGCCGACCACGCCGCCGGCATCGAACGCGCGCTGGAGCGCCTCGCCGCCGATCAGCGGCAGCACCACCGCCGCACGGTCATGCTCGCGCTGCTGCTCGCGGCGCTGCTGGTGTGGCAGATTTACCTCTCCCTGTAGGGGAAGCGCGTAATTCGCACATGGCGGGGCGCAGGATATAATCGGCGCGCGCTTCTCGGACAAATAGACCTTTTGCGATGCTGCTCTGGTTCGTCATCATTTACTGGATCATCTCGATCGGCATCGGCCTGTGGGCCGGCACGCTGGTCAAGAACTCCAAGGATTACGCCGTAGCCGGGCGCGCGCTGCCGTTCTACATCGTCACCGCCACGGTGTTCGCGACCTGGTTCGGCTCCGAGACCGTGCTCGGCATACCCGCGTCCTTCCTCAAGGACGGGCTCGCGGGCGTGGTCGCCGACCCCTTCGGTTCGAGCCTGTGCCTGATCCTCGTCGGCCTGTTTTTCGCGCGCCCGCTGTACCGCATGAACCTGCTGACCATAGGCGACTTCTACCGCAAGCGCTTCAACCGCACGGTCGAGGTGCTGACCACGCTGTGCATCGTGATTTCGTATCTGGGCTGGGTCGCGGCGCAGATCAAGGCGCTCGGCCTCGTGTTCAACGTCGTGTCCGAAGGCGCGATGTCGCAGCACACCGGCATGATCGTCGGTGCCGCGACGGTGTTGATCTACACCATGTGGGGCGGCATGTGGTCGGTCGCGGTCACCGACTTCCTGCAGATGATCATCATCCTCGTGGGCATGGTGTACATCGCGTTCGAGGTGAGCGGCATGGTCGGCGGCGTGGGCGCCGTGGTCAGCCACGCCTCGGCGGCGGGCAAGTTCAACCTGCTGCCCCCGCCCGAGCCGCGAGAGATACTCTGGTTCATTGCCGCCTGGATCACCATGATGTTCGGCTCGATCCCGCAGCAGGACGTGTTCCAGCGCGTCGCCTCGTCCAAGAACGAGAAAATTGCCGGCAACGCCTCGATCACCGGCGGCGTGCTCTACTTCTGCTTCGCCTTCATCCCGATGTTCCTCGCCTACTCGGCGACGCTGATCGACCCGAAAATGGTGGCCGGGCTGATCGACACCGACCCGCAACTGATCCTGCCGAGCCTGATCCTGCAGCACGTGCCGGTCTTCGCGCAGGTGATGTTCTTCGGCGCGCTGCTGTCGGCGATCAAGAGCTGCGCCAGCGCCACGCTGCTTGCGCCCTCGGTCACGTTCACCGAGAACATCCTGCGCGGCGCGTTCAAGCATTGGACCGACCGCCAGTTCCTGTTCGCGATGCGCACGGTGGTGCTGCTGTTCACCGCGATGGTGACGGTGTTCGCGCTCAACACCGATGCGAGCATCTACAAAATGGTCGAGAACGCCTACAAGGTGACGCTGGTCGCCGCGATCGTGCCGCTCACCTTCGGCCTGTACTGGCACCGCGCCACCACCCTAGGCGCGACGTTGGCGATCGTGCTCGGCCTCGCCACCTGGATCAACCTCGAGATCATCAACCCGAACGGTTTCGTCCCGCCGCAGCTCGCCGGCCTCGGCATGAGCCTCGCCGGCATGCTCGTCGGCTCGCTGGTTTCCATCGCCGGCGGGCAGAAGCAGCCGCGCATCAACTGGTTCGCGCGGCGCTAAAGGCCGCGCCGGCCGGCAATCTGCGCCGGCATTGAGGATTCTCAACAGCAGCCAGGGCGCTTATTCCTATGCTTGGCTGATTGGTTCTCATCGGTCGACCATGCCGCTGCTCGAAATCCGCAACGTTACCCGCCGCTTCGGCACGCTGACCGCAATCGACAGCGTGAGCCTCGCGATCGAGGCGGGCGAGTTCTTTACGCTGCTGGGCCCTTCGGGCTGCGGCAAGACCACGCTGCTGCGCATGATCGCGGGCTTCGACGCGCCCGATGCGGGCAGCATCTGGCTCGACGGCAAGGACCTCGCCGACAAGCCGCCGGAGCAGCGCCCGGTG
>JAJZUN010000315.1 GCA_021848555.1 Pseudomonadota bacterium
GCTGGCCGGGGCTTTCGTCGCGCCCGCCACGGCGCAGACCCTGAAGATGATGATTCCGGCCAATCCTGGCGGAGGCTGGGACCAGACGGGACGCAACCTCGCCGCGGCCATGCAGAGCGCGGGGCTGGTCAAGTCGGTGCAGTTCGAAAACAAGGGCGGCGCGGCCGGCACCATCGGCCTGGCCCAGTTCATCAACTCCTCCAAGGGCGACCCCAACGCGCTGATGGTCGGGGGCATGGTGATGATAGGCGGCATCCACCTGACCAATTCGCCGGTGAACCTGACCATGGTGACGCCGGTGGCGCGGCTGACCAGCGAATACGAAGTCGTCGTGGTGCCGGCAAATTCGCCGATCAAGACCATGGCCGATCTGGTCAAGCTGTTCAAGGCCGATCCGGGCAAGGTGTCCTGGGGCGGGGGATCGGCCGGCGGCACGGATCACATCCTCATCGGCCTGATCGCCAAAGCCACCGGCGCGGACTCGACCAAGATCAACTATGTGCCGTTCAAGGGCGGCGGCGAGGCGGTCGCGGCGATCGTCGGCGGCCACGTTACTGCGGGCGTGTCTGGCCTGGGCGAGTTCTCCGAGCAGATCAAGGGCGGGCGGCTGCGCGCACTGGCGATTTCCTCCACCCATCGTGAGGAAGGCATCCCGACGCTGAAGGAGCAGGGCATAGACGTCGAACTCGGCAACTGGCGCGGCGTGTTCGCCGCGCCCGGCATCACCACGGCGCAGCGCGACGCGCTGGTCAAGCTGGTGCAAAGCGCGACCAACACGCCGGCGTGGAAGGCGACGCTGGAAAAGCTGGGCTGGACCGGGGTGTTCCTCGGCGGCGACCAGTACAAGACCTTCCTCGAGGAAGATACGCAGCGCATCGCCGCGATCATCGACTCGCTCGGCATCAAGAAGAAGTGAGCCCCGGCGCCGCACTGCGGCGTTCGCTCGCCGAGACGGCGCTGTCGCTCGGCGTGCTTGCGCTCGGGGTCGCCACGGCGGTCGGCACATCGATGCTGCCTGCCGAAGGCGGCTACGCGCGCATCGGCCCCAACTTCATGCCCGGTGTCACCGGCGCCGGCCTGATTCTGCTCGGGATCTGGCTGCTGTACGAGGTGCTGAGCGGCGGCTGGCGCAATATGCCGCCGCAGGATGCCGAGGGGCGCGGCGAGCACGCGTTTCACCCGGGCGCGTTCGTCTGGGTGAGCATAGGGCTGTTCGCCCACATGGCGCTGATCCAGACCGGCGGCTTCGTGCTCGCCGGCTCGGCGCTGTTCGCCTGTGTCGCGCGCGGTTTCGGCAGCCCGCGCTTCGCGCGCGATTTCGCCATCGGCTTCGCCATCACCGTCGCCGTGTTTGCGTTCTTCGTGCTGGTGCTGACGGTCAACCTGCCGGCCGGCTGGCTCGCGCCTTTGTTTCGCCTGATCGGAATCGAGTAGATGGGCGATATGCTGCAGGCGCTGCTGCACGGTTTCGAGGTGGCCCTGCTGCCGATGAACCTGATGTGGGGCGCGATCGGCGTGACCCTGGGGACGGCGGTCGGCGTGCTCCCCGGCGTCGGCCCCGCACTCACCGTGGCGATGCTGCTACCGCTCACCGTCAAGTTGAGCCCGGTCGGCGCGCTGATCATGTTTGCCGGCATTTATTACGGCGCGATGTTCGGCGGTTCCACCACCACCATCCTGCTCAACACGCCGGGCGAGTCGGCCTCGATCGCGACGGCGCTGGAGGGCAACAAAATGGCCAAGCGCGGCCGCGCCGGCCCGGCGCTGGCGACCAGCGCCATCGGGTCCTTCGTCGCCGGGACCATCGCCACGCTGCTGGTCACCCTGCTCGCGCCCATGGTGGTCGAAATCGCGCTCAAGTTCGGCCCGGCCGAATATTTCGCGCTGATGGTGTTTGCATTCACCACTGTGTCGGCGGTGCTCGGCGCCTCGACCGTGCGCGGCCTGACCAGCCTGTTCCTGGGTTTGCTGCTGGGCCTCGTCGGCATAGACGGCCAGACCGGCCAGCCGCGCTTCGCTTTCGGCGTGCCTGAACTGCTGGATGGCGTCGACGTGGTGGTGCTGGCGGTGGGCCTGTTTGCGGTGGGCGAGGCGCTCTATGTTGGCGCGTACGCCAGCCGCCTCCCGGAGGTGATGGAAAAGATCACCGGCTCGCTGTGGATGTCCAAGTCCGATTGGAAGCGCTCCTGGCCGGCCTGGCTGCGCGCCACCGCGATCGGATTTCCGTTCGGCTCCATCCCCGCCGGGGGTGCGGAGATCCCGACTTTCCTGTCGTATGCGGTGGAGAAGAAGCTGACCAAATTTCCCGAGGAATTCGGCCAGGGCGCGATCGAGGGTGTGGCCGGCCCCGAGGCGGCGAACAACGCTTCGGTGACGGGCGCGCTGGTGCCGCTGCTGACGCTGGGGATTCCCACTTCGGCGACCGCGGCGATTCTGCTTGCCGCGTTCCAGAACTACGGCATCCAGCCCGGCCCGATGCTGTTCCAGATGCAGGGCGATCTGGTGTGGGGCCTGATTGCCAGCCTGTATGTCGGCAATGTGATGCTGCTGATACTCAACCTGCCGATGATAGGCATCTGGGTCAAGGTGCTGACCATCCCGCAGCCGCTGCTCTATGGCGGCATCCTGGTGTTCGCCACGCTGGGGGCCTACAGCCTGCACGAATCGGTGGTCGATCTGGCGACGCTGTATGTGTTCGGCCTGCTCGGCTTCGCCATGCGCCGCTGGGACATACCGGTGGCGCCGGCGGTGATCGGGCTGATCCTCGGGCCGCTGGCGGAGACCCAGTTCCGCCGCGCCCTGGCCATCAGCCAGGGTGACCCCAGCGTGTTCTACCAGCACCCGATCTCGGCCACGCTGTTCGCATTCACCGCGCTGCTGATCGTCGTTCCCTGGGTGGTGCGGCGCGTGCAGCGCGCGCGCGCCGCCTAGCGTTCGCGGCGCCGCGAACCGGGCCACGCGGCGATGCAGCTGCCGTTCTTTTCGGCCGCGCAAGTCCATGCCGCGCTCGACTACAAGGCCTTGGTGGAATCCCTGCGCCAGGCGTTTCGCGAGGGTTGCGAAGCGCCGCTGCGCCATGTGCACGACGTCACCGGCGCGGGCGACCGGCTGCTGCTGATGCCGGCCTGGCGCGCGGGCAGGGATCTCGGGGTCAAACTGGTGACCGTATTCCCGCGCAACCGCCAGCGCGGCGTCGCGACGGTATCGGCGCTGTACGTGTTGCTCGATGGCGCCAGCGGGCATCCGCGCGCGCTGATCGACGGCGAAGCGCTCACGCTGCGGCGCACTGCCGCTGCATCGGCCCTGGCGTCGACCTATCTTGCGCGCGGGGACAGCGGCGCGCTGCTGGTTATCGGCACCGGCGCGCTGGCGCCGCATATGGCGCACGCGCATTGCGCGCTGCGGCCGATAACGAAACTGCTGCTCTGGGGCCGCAACCCTGCGCGCGCGCAGGCGCTGGCGCAGCAATTGCGCGGCGAGGGCTTGCCGGCCGAGGCGCTGGCCGATCTGGCGCAGGGACTGGCCGAGGCCGATATCGTCAGCTGCGCCACCACCTCCACCGAACCGGTTCTGCACGGCGGCTGGCTGCGCGGCGGAACGCATGTGGATCTGGTCGGCGGCTTCACGCCGCAGATGCGCGAAGCCGACGATGCGCTGATCGTGCGCGCGGAAATTTTTGTCGACACCTACGCCGGCGCGCTGGCGGAAGCGGGCGACCTGGTGCAGCCGCTGGCAAGCGGTGTGCTGGCGCGCGCCCGTGTGCGCGCGGAGCTGGCGGAACTGGTCGCGGGTGCGCATCCTGGCCGCAACAGCGCGGAGGAGATTACCCTGTTCAAATCGGTAGGCACTGCTCTGGAGGACCTATGCGCGGCGCGGCTGGTAGTGGAGCGCGCCTAGCTTCAGGTGAATCGGGCGAGTAGAAACATGGCGGCGATGATGGCGATCACCCACCACAGCGGCGCTGCGCCGGGCGCGGCTTCGATCGCAGCTTTGGCCGAGGCCGGGGCGGGCGCGGCGATTTTCTGGTTGAACGCGCAGAAGAAATCATCCGCCAGTTTTTTCGCCACGCCGTCGATCAGGCGCGAGCCCAGTTGCGCCAGTTTGCCTCCGACCTGCGCCGTTACCGCGTAGCTCAGGCGGGTACCCGAACCGGCGGCTGAAAGGGATACCTGGGCCGAGCCTTTGCCGAATCCCGCAGCGCCGCCCTGGCCGTCGAAGGACAGCGAATACGAATTGGGCGGATCCAAATCGGCGAGCAGCAGCTTGCCGCGGAACTTCGCCTTGACCGGGCCGATCACCGTGGTCGTCACCACCGCGTACTCGGTGTCGCCGAGCATCTCGATCGACTCGCAGCCGCTGATGCAGGCTTTGAGCATCGCGGGATCATTCAAGCCGCGCCAGACTTCGGCCTGTGCCGCCTGGATGATTTGCTCGCCGCTCATTTCCATTGTGCCGGGTCCAAGTTGATTTATGACCCGTTGCAAAATGAATTTTGCAACGGGCCGATTTAGGGGAGTATGAGGGGAGATATCCCCTCATTTTGAAACGAACTCTTAGGCCGCGATGCTACCGGACTGGCGCTGCCACTTGCCCTGCTCGAGTTTGCGCGCCAGATCGACCAGGCTCTCG
>JAJZUN010000316.1 GCA_021848555.1 Pseudomonadota bacterium
GCGCTTCTCCAGATGCTGGAAACGGCGCCAGGGCTCGTGTTCGGCGTGGCCCGGCAAATGCACCTTGCGGTATTTCGCAACCATGGCGCCGGACTTGTCCACCAGGACAGACGTGTTGTAGCGATGCGCCCGCCCCTGCTCCAGCGACAGTTCGGCATAACCGAGACAGAAGCCGATACCGAGTTGGCGTGCAAGATCGAACAGGGCTTGAGTTTCCGGGCCGGGCATTTCGCGCTCGAAAAAGCTGTCGATTTCGGCCTGTTCAGCCATGAACCAGCGCGGGAAGAAAGTCGTCAGCCCGAGTTCGGGATAAACGATCAGCTCGCATCCCATGGTACTCGCCTGGCGCATCAGTTCCTGCAGCCGCTGCACCACCTGCGGCCGCGTCTCGCTGCGGGCGATCGGCCCGAGCTGGCCGATTGCGACGTTTACAAATCTTGCCACTGAAGCTCCTTGGTCTCGTTATCGGACGCGTTATTGGTTGGCCAGATGCGTCAGCACGCGCAACAGCACCCTCGCCCCGGCCACCAGATCGTCGGGTTCGGTATGTTCGCGCACGTTATGGCTCAGACCATGCACGCTCGGTACAAAGATCATCGCCGCCGGGCAATTGCGCGCGAGGATCTGCGCGTCGTGTCCGGCGCCGCTGGGAAGCCGCCGGACGGAGTAGCCAATGCCGCGGGCCGTCTGCTCGACCAGGTTCACCAAGTCAGGGTGAAAAGCGACCGGTTCGAAACGCGCCAGCGAGCGGCGCGCGATCTCGGTACCCTCGGCCGCGCTTGCCTCCTCGGCGTAAGCCCACAGGCGCTGCTGCGCCAGCCGCAGGATCTGTTCGTCCGTGTTGCGCAGGTCCACCGTGAATACGACGCGGTTCGGAATCACATTGACGAGATTGGGAAACACGGTCATGGAGCCGACGGTCGCCACCTGGTCGCCGCCCAACTCTCCCGCCAGCTCGCGCGCAAAACACGCGATGCGCGCGGCCACATGACCGGCATCATGGCGCAGGCGCATCGGCGTCGTTCCGGCGTGATTGGAAACGCCGGAGACTTTGAACTCGGTCCACGAAATGCCCTGCACCCCTTCCACCGCGCCTATGGTGGTCTTTTCGATATCGAGCACCGGGCCCTGCTCGATGTGCAGTTCGATATAGCTGTCCACCTTCATCGCGCCCGCCGGCGCCGATCCCCGGTAGCCGATGCGCTCCAGGTTTTCCCGGACCGTCGTGCCGTCGATACCTTTCGTTTCCAACGCCGTCGCAAGCGCCAGATCCCCCTGAAACACCAGGCTGCCCATCATGTCGGGCGCGAAGCGCGATCCTTCCTCGTTGGTGAAGAACGCCACCGCGAGCGGCTTGCGCGTACGGATGCCCGCCTCCTGGAGAACGCGCACCACTTCCAGCCCCGCCAGGACCCCATAGTTGCCGTCGTAAAGCCCGCCGGTGCGCACGGTGTCGATGTGGGAGCCCGCCATGACCGGTGGCGCGTCTTCCCGCCCGCCATAGACGCCGACGACGTTGCCAATGCCATCCACATTCACGCTCATCCCCAGCGTTTTCATCTGTGCCACGACCCAGTCGCGTCCGGCTTTGTCTTCATCGGTAAGCGCCAGCCGGCATACGCCGCCGCCTTCCAGCGCGCCGATGCGGCCGAGCTCCTGCAACGAGGCTAGCAGCCGTTCGCCGTTGATGTCGCAATCCGCCATCTCTACCTTTCCTTGCTCCAAGGCAAAGAGGACGCACGCAATTCGGTTGTGTTGGTGTGCGCCATCTCTTGCACAGGTTCAATCCTCCAGATCGGCGAGAACTTCGTGGATGCGTTCGATACTCTCCATCCGCTTGCGCGCGTGCGGGCGCATTTCGGCGACGAGCGATGCGCCGAGATAGTTGACGATGCTGGTCGGCGCCGCATAGGAGTCGAACACCGCGGATCCAGCGGTCACGCAGCCGAGGATGACGTCGCCCGGCCGCGCCAAGGCCGATACCGGAGAATAGGTAAGCAGCACAATTTTGGCGCCGGCCTCCCTGGCGACGCCGACAATCTGCCCGAGCAGCTTGATCCGTCGCCGGAAATCGACGACGAAAAAGACGTCCTTCTCGCCCACATCGGCCATCAGGTCGGCGATCTTGGCGGCCGCGTCGTTAAGCAGGAAGACATTCGGCTTGGCATGCGAGAACAGGACGTGCGCGTAGAACGCCGTTGCGTAGCCATTGCGATACCCGACGACCCAGATGCGCTGCGCGCCTCTCAGTACGGCCACCGCAGCCTTGATGTCATCGTGGCTCAGATTCTGCAGTGTGGTGGCGAGGTTCTGTGCGTCGATTGAGAAATGGCGCTCGAGACCCGAACCGTTGCCATCGAGCTTGGCGACATCCTCGAGCTTGAACAACGGCGATTCGGCGGGAGGATTGGCCCGAATGTCGGAACGGAATTGACTGAAGCTTTCATAGCCGAGACGGCGGAAAAACCGCGCAGCGGTGGCCTTGGACACCCCCGCGAACTGAGCCAGTTCGGTTGCCGAATAGCTTGCGAGATTGGTCTGGTACTGCATGACCACGTCCGCGAGCTTGCGCTCGGAGGGCAACAACTCGTCGTAGGACTCCAGTATCAATTCGCGCAGGCTCATGTCGGGCGGTTCCCGTAGCCATCAGACCGGCGCATCGACGCGCCCGGCCAATCGGCTCACACCATAGGTTACAAGAGTTTCACGTTTAACTATACGTGGAACGTTTGTTCCTTGTCAAATCGCCGCGACCCTTGGCGCGTCACCCGGCCCGCAATCTGGATCCGGCCGCAGACGCGTTCCCCGCTTGCCGCCGGGCGGCGCGGGTTAGAATTGCGCCGATGAGCAAGCCGGACGCCCCGGTGGGCAGCGCCCACACCCCCATGATGCAACAGGTTTCTGCGCCTATGAAGAATGCCCTCATGTTCAGGAAGTTATGCACACCAAGCGTTGGTTGGACTGGTGCCCATCGCCGGAAAAAAATACCGGGCGACGCTTATAAAGCGGGGCCGTCGCCTCCAGTTTGGGTAGGGCCGCAGGCCAGGAGAGCGCCGGGAATTCTATGTTCTTCCTACAGATCCGCCAACTGCAGCTCTGTTCCCTTGTACGTGAGCTTCTTGCCCTCGGGCAGCGTCAGGTAGGGCGCGGCATCTTCGGCTGTCAGGCCGTACGCGAAACTCATCCCGCCGCGGCTAAAGCTGCCGCGACCGTGGCCGCGCAACACGCTCAGGCGCTGAAAATGAAATGTCGCAGTGGCGCCATCACTGCAAAGCATCTGTCCCGTACCACCCAGTAGAGCGCTGGAAGTGAACTGTCCCTGGCATGTAAGACGGGGACGCTCTTGCGAATGAATGGCGAGAGTTCCCGCTCCGTTAAGATGGCCTTCGGCCTCACCCACGAACAGCTCATCGGCCAGTATCGCAATGACGACGCCGGTCGACGAAAACAGACCTGCCTGCGCCACGGGTGCCGAGGCGGCTGCTCCGGCGCACGCGACAAGAACCGTAATCAGTAATTTGTGCATTGAATCCGACCTCGATCAATATTGTTCAACAACGAAGACTTGCGGCCTTTGGCGCTCGTTTGTCCTTATGTCAATTATGGCCCTACCTGCAGAATGCGCTGTGCGTTGGCGCGCGTAAGGAGAAATAAACAGGCAATCATAGGGCACGGAAATTCTGTGATCTGGGCATTAATGCACATAACCCCTTATCCGGCAGCGCACAAATAGTGTAGCCTTGAACGATGCTGCCTGCGCCGATCCGAGGCGTTGTCGGCAATGCCGTTATCGGTAACGCGCCCAAGCCCAAGGACCCGGACGCCATGCCTTCACCGCATTCGCCAAAACAAAATCATCTACTCGCGGCCCTGCCTGCGGAGGATTACGCGCGCCTTCTGCCCGATCTGGAACTCATACCGATGCCGCTGGGATGGGCGGTTTACGAATCCGGCGGTCACCTGAGCTACGTGTATTTCCCGACCACCAGTCTGGTCTCGCTGCTCTACGTCATGGAAGACGGCGCCTCGGCGGAAATCGCGATCACCGGCAACTGTGGTTTGGTCGGCATCTCCTTGTTCATGGGCGGGGAAACCACACCGAGCCGGGCGGTGGTGCAAAGCGCGGGCAACGGCTACCGCCTCAGGGCGAGTGCCCTGAAAAGGGAATTCGCAAAAGGCGGCAATTTGCAGCATATGGCGCTGCGCTACACGCAGGCGCTGATTACGCAAATGGCGCAGACCGCGGTGTGCAACCGGTACCATGCGCTGGACCAACAACTGTGTCGCTGGTTGCTGTTGAGCCTTGATCGCTTGCAAGACAACGAACTGGTGATGACGCAGGAATTGATCGCGAATATGCTGGGCGTACGCCGGGAGGGCGTGACTGAGGCGGCCGGCAAGCTGCAGGTGGACGGATTGATTCGGTACAGTCGTGGGCACATCAAGGTACTGGATCGCGCAGGGCTGGAAAAGCGCGTCTGCGAATGCTACGCGGTGGTGAAAAAAGAATACGACCGCTTGCTGCCATACACAATTCCCGGCTTGCCAGACTGACGGTTCCAAGGGCCATCTTACTTCGGCCGCGGACGCGACAAGATTGGCTGCGCCGCCTGGAGCCGAC
>JAJZUN010000317.1 GCA_021848555.1 Pseudomonadota bacterium
ATGGCTACCAGATGGCGCGCCAGGGCCGCGCCGGCCCGGCACTGGCGATCGCGGCCATGGGCTCGTTCTTCGCCGGGAGCGTTGCCACCGTGGTGATCGCGTTGTTCGCGCCGCCGCTGGCGGAGGTGGCCCTGAAATTCGGTCCCGCCGAGTATTTTTCGCTGATGATCCTGGGCTTGGTCGGCGCCACCGTGCTCGCGCACGGCTCGCTGATCAAGGCGATCGCGATGACGCTGCTGGGCTTGCTGCTGGGCTTGGTCGGCACCGACGTCAATTCCGGCATCGCGCGCTTCTCCTTCGGCCTGCCCGAGCTCTCCGACGGCATTAACTTCGTGGTCGTCGCCATGGGCGTATTCGGCTTTGCCGAAATCGTCAGCAACCTGGAACAGGGCGAGAGCCGCGAGGTTTTCGTCAACAAGGTCACGGGCCTGATGCCGACCTGGAAAGATCTCAAGAGCAGCTCGGGGGCGATCCTGCGCGGCACCGCAATCGGCTCCATGCTCGGCATCCTGCCCGGCGGCGGCGCGCTGCTGTCCTCGTTCGCCGCCTATACGCTGGAGAAGAAAATCGGCGACACGTCGAATTTCGGCAAAGGCGAAATTCGCGGCGTCGCGGCGCCGGAATCGGCCAACAACGCCGGCGCGCAGACTTCCTTCATACCGCTGCTCACGCTGGGCATACCTTCCACTCCGGTGATGGCGCTGATGATAGGCGCGATGATGATCCAGGGCATCGCCCCGGGGCCGCAGGTGATGACCGAGAGGCCGGAACTGTTCTGGGGCATGATCGCCAGCATGTGGATCGGCAATCTGATGCTGGTGGTCCTGAACCTGCCCTTGATCGGCATGTGGGTCAAGCTGCTGACCGTGCCCTACCGGCTGCTTTATCCATCGATCCTGCTGTTTTGCTGCGTCGGCGTCTACAGCCTGTCCAATGCGCCCTTCGACGTGATGCTGACCGCGCTGTTCGGCCTTCTGGGTTACGTCTTCGTCAAGCTTGAATGCGAGCCGGCGCCGTTGATCCTGGGTTTTATCCTCGGGCCGCTGATGGAAGAGAACCTGCGCCGGGCGATGCTGCTTTCGCGCGGTGATGCGACCGTGTTCTTCACCAAGCCGATCAGCGGCGTACTGCTGGGCATCGCCATTGTGCTGCTGCTCATCACCATGGCTCCGACCGTGCGCAAGACCCGCGAAGTCGCATT
Organism: Pseudomonadota bacterium; assembly: GCA_021848555.1. Next base: position 1,202 of record JAJZUN010000317.1, read on the forward strand.
CCAGGAATAACACTTCAGCAACGCCGGGTCTGGACACAGAGGGCACGAAGACTCGCGTCCTCTGTCGTTATGCGGCTTTGATCCGGCCAGCCAATCTAGATAGAAGGAGCTCGTGTTGAAACGATGGATCGGTTTGACTGCCGTGCTGGCGCTGATGCTCGCGAGTGCGGGCGCCTCTGCGCAAGGCTATCCGACCAAGCCCATCCGCCTGGTGGTGCCCTATCCGGCCGGCGGGCCGCTGGATATCATGGCGCGCGCGATCGGACAAAAGCTCACCGAGGCGTGGAAGCAGCCGGTGGTGGTCGACAACCGCGCCGGCGCCGGCGGCAATATCGGTGCCGACTACGTGGCCAAATCGGCGCCGGACGGCTATACGCTGTTGATGGGGGCGGTCGCCACGCATGCCATCAATCCGAGCCTGTACAGCAAAATACCCTACGATCCGGTAAAGGACTTTGCGCCCGTGGCCCTGGTGGCCCAGGTACCCAACATCCTGGTGGTCAACCCGGCGGTGCCGGCAAAGACGGTGCGGGAACTGATAGACCTCGCCCGCGCGAAACCCGGCTATCTGAATTTCGGCTCGGGCTCGACCGGATCGACCGGCCATCTGGCGGGCGAACTGTTCAATACGATGGCCGGCGTGAAAATGGTGCACATCCCCTACAAAGGCGCCGCTCCGGCGACTGCCGACCTGCTCGGCGGCCAGGTGCAACTGATGTTCGACAACCTGGCGAGCGCGCTGCCCAACGTCAAGGCGGGCAAACTGCGTGCCCTGGCCGTGACCACGCGCGCGCGCTCCCCGGCGATCCCGGAACTGCCCACCATCGCCGAGTCCGGCTTGCCGGGCTTCGACCTCACCACCTGGTTCGGCCTGCTGGTTCCGGCGGGGACGCCGCCGGAGATCGTCGCCCGGCTCAACGCAGAAATCGTGCGCGCGCTGGACGCGAAAGACATGCGCGAGCGGCTGGAGAAAATGGGGGCCGAACCGCTGGCCGACAACACCCCCGAGCATTTCGCTGCTTTCATCCGCAGCGAGGCGGCAAAATACGCCAAGGTGGTCAAGGACTCCGGCGCCAAAGTGGATTAGGGACCGCGCGGCGTTAGGGCTGTCCGTTCTTCCCCTTCGATTTGCCCGGCTGCCACAGCACATCGCTGCCGCCGCCCGCACGGTTCAGGGCCCGGCCCACGACGAACAGCAGATCGGACAAGCGATTCAGATATTTTCGAGCCGCAGTTCCGACCGGTTCGGCACGCGACAGCGACACCAGGGCGCGTTCGGCGCGGCGGCAAACGGTGCGCGCGAGGTGGGCCAGGCTCGCCGCGCGCGTCCCCCCGGGCAGTATGAATTCCTTCAGCGGCGGCAGCTCGCGGTTGAGTTCGTCGAGCAGCGTCTCCAGGCGGACCACCTGCTTTTCGCCCATGCCGGTGTGTCCGGGAATACAGACTTCGCCGCCGAGATCGAACAGGTCGTGCTGAATATCCGCCAACGCCGCGCGTAGGTGCGCCGGCAGTTGCTCCGCGAGCAGCAGGCCGATCGCCGAATTCAGCTCGTCGATTTCGCCCAGCGCGTGCACGCGCTGGCTGTCCTTGGGCACGCGCGTACCGTCGCCGAGGCCGGTTTCGCCAGTGTCTCCGGTTCGAGTATAGATTTTGGTGAGGCGGTGGCCCATGCGTGGTCCGAGCGAGCGGTGGGGCGGAAATTGTACCGCAAAGCGCGGGATTGCCCGTGAATGCCGCAGGCGGGCGGCAACGCATCCGCTTCGCGCGCGGGGCCGCGCATTCAACTGGGCGAGACGGCGGCGGCCGGGGAATGCGGAAACTTCCCCCCGGACGGGCGAATATTGTGGGTGCCGGCCGGGATGACGGTTGTTGAATCATAGTAGAATAATTGCGTCGGACCCATCGCGCGGCGGGCTTTGAAGCAGCGCAGCCTTAGGACCCAGAGTGATGTTGTTGGCGAAATTGCGCAGCCGGTTGGCCTCCATGTCGTCGGTCGAGTACTTGCCCGAACGCGTTTCGATGCTGTATCGCTTGTCCGGTACCGATGTGCCCATCATCATGGTGGCCGCCAGCATTACCGCATTTGCCATGTGGGGCTACATCGGCGTCAGCCTGATAGTCATGTGGTTTGTCTGGCTGGGCTTGGCGAGCTCGGTGCGCTACGCGATGGCACGGGTGTATCGCCGCCGCCAGCCGTCGGCGGACGACGCGGCCAAGTGGGAAAACTATTTCTGTCTCGCCAGCGCCCTGGTCGGCGCCGGCTGGGGGCTGGCGCTGATGCTGGTCGGGCATACGCCGACCTCGTTGCAGGAACTCACGGTCACGTCCCTGATCAGCAGCGTGGCCATGGGCCTTCCGCCCTCGCTCGCGCCCAGCCCGAAAGCGTTTACCAGTTTCATCCTGCCCATACTCGCGCCCATGGTGGCGATGCTGCTGACCTTTGGCGGCGGGCTCAATACCTCCACCGCGCTGCTGATGCTGGTGTTCGCGACCGTGCTGCTGGGACTGTATCTGTCCAACCATTACGCCCTGATCGAGACCCTGGCCTACGGCCACGAAAACACGCTGCTGCTGAAAAAACTGCGCATTGCCGAAAAGTCCCTGACGTCGGCGTTGGCCGAACAGCAGCTGATATTCGATACCGCGGCGGTCGGCATCGCGTTTGTCAGCCAGGGCGCGGTGGTGAAATGCAACCGGCGCTTCGCCGAGATCCTCGGATATGCGATCGATGAGATCGCCGGCCAGCCCGCGAGCGTATGGCTACAGAAAGAAAGCAATTTTCTAGAACCGGGCAGCCGTGCCCTTGGGCTGCTCGCGCAGGGCGGGAATTATTCCGCCGAGTTGCTGCTGTACCGGAAGAACGGCGACCGGATCTGGGTGTTCACCGACAGCCGCGCGATCGACGCGGCCAAGCCGCAGGACGGAATCATCATCGGCATCGGCGACATTACCGAACGCAAGCTGGCCGAGGCGGCGCTGCAACAGACCAAGGAGCGGCTGGATCTGGCAATGCAGTCTTCGGCCATCTCGATCTGGGAATGGGACGCGCGGCGCGGCACGCTGTACCTCGACGCGGCGCTGGCGCAAATGACCGGCGCCGCGCCGGGCGAGCGCTATCTAACTCTGGACGAAATGGCGGCCCTGGTCCATCCGGACGATGTCGCCGCGATGCGCCAGGCGCAGTCCGATTGCCTCAACGGGCTGCGCCCGCTGTACCGCATCGAGCACCGGCTGAAGATGGCCAGTGGAGACTGGGTCTGGGTACTCAGCCGCGGCCGCGTGGTCGAGTGCGCAGCCGACGGCAGCACCCTGCGCATGATAGGCACCAACGTCGACATCACCCAGCGCAAGCGCGCCGAAGTGGAGTTGTTGTCCGCCCTGCAGCGCGAGAAAGAGCTGTCGGAGATGAAGTCCAAGTT
>JAJZUN010000318.1 GCA_021848555.1 Pseudomonadota bacterium
CTCGCCGCGGCGCAAGAGCGCCGCTTTCCGCCATATCGAGTTTCTTGCGCTCTCGGAAAAGCGCATTCTGCTGATCATCGTCACCCCGGACGGGGACGTGCAGAACCGCATCCTGTTTACCGACAAGACCTATTCGCCGGCCCAACTCACCATGGCGGCGAACTTCCTCAATCAGAACTACGCCGGTTTTACCTTCGATGAGATCCGCCGGCGGGTGCAGGACGAACTGAAGCAGTTGCACCATGACATGACTTCGCTGATGACCGCGGCGCTGGACGCAGGCAACCAGGCGCTGAACGAGAACGCGGAGAACTACGTCATTTCGGGGGAGCGCAACCTGCTCGACTCGACCGACCTGTCCTCGAACATGGCGCGGCTGAGGGAACTGTTCGACCTGTTCGACAAGAAAACCCTGTTCGTGCAGATCCTCGACATGAGCACGCGCGCGCAAGGCGTGCAGATTTTCATCGGTGGCGAATCCGGCGCGTCGGTGCTGGACGAGTGCAGCGTGGTCACCGCGCCCTACACCGTCGACGGGCAGGTGGTGGGCACCGTGGGCGTGATCGGCCCGACGCGCATGGCCTACGAGCGCGTGATACCGATCGTCGACATCACGGCGAAGCTGCTCTCCAGCGCGCTGTCCAGCAGCTGACCGCGCCGCCACCGCCATGGCTTTCCTGGACGAACCCGCCCATACGCACGGCACGCCGGCGCGCACCGCGATCCTGCTCATCAACCTGGGCACGCCCGAGGCGCCCACGCGCGCCGCGGTGCGCCGTTACCTGAAGGAATTTCTGTCCGATCCGCGGGTAGTCGAAATTCCGCGGCTGCCGTGGTGGCTGATACTCAACGGCATCATTCTCAACCTGCGGCCGGCCAAGTCGGCGGCGAAATACGCGCAGATCTGGGACCAAGACGGCTCGCCGCTCCTGGTGCACACCGCGCGCCAGGCCAAGCTGCTGCGCGGCTATCTGGGCGCGCAGGGCCACACCGGCCTGATCGTGGATTTTGCCATGCGCTACGGCACGCCCTCGATCGATACCGTCCTCGCCCGGCTGAAACAGCAGGGCTGCGAACGCATTTTGATTCTGCCGCTGTATCCGCAATACGCCGCCAGCAGTACCGCGACCGCGTTCGACGCCGTGTCCGCTTACTTCCGCCGCACGCGCAATATTCCCGAGTTGCGCCTGGTCAAGCACTTTCACGATCACCCCGGCTACATCGCGGCGCTGGCCGAGAGCGTGCGCCGGCACTGGACGCTGCACGGCAGACCGGACAAGCTGCTGATGAGTTTTCACGGGCTGCCGCGCTACACCCTCACGCGCGGCGATCCCTACCACTGCGAGTGCCAGAAGACCGCGCGCCTGCTGGCCGAAGCGCTGGCGCTGGCGCCGGAACAATACCAGCTCACGTTCCAGTCGCGCTTCGGCCGCGCCGAATGGCTGCAACCGTACACCGCGGCGACGCTGGCGCAATGGGGCAAACAGGGAATGCGCCGGGTCGATGTGATCTGCCCGGGTTTTGTCGCAGACTGTCTGGAGACGCTGGAAGAAATCGGCATGGAAGGCCGGGCCGAATTCCTCAATGCGGGCGGCAAGGAATTCCACGCCATCGCCTGCCTCAACGAAAGCGATGCCTGGATCCAGGCCCTGGCGCAAATCGCGCTGGCGCATGTGCGCGGCTGGGGCGAACCCGCCGCCGATGCCGACGAACTCGAGCGCTCACGCGTTCGCGCCAAGGCGCTGGGCGCCACGGCCTAGGCTGGACCAGCGCCTTTGGAACCCGGGCGGACCCATCCGCCCCTGCCCCGCCCACCGGGGAATGCGCGCTTTTCGCCAACGGAATCTTGCTCCCCCTACTTGAAATGCGCCGGCATGCCCCCATTTTCGCAAAGGTTAATCGAAGACTAGAGGCAAATGATGGCGGATCAAGAAACCGAGAATTCCCAGGCCGAACCGGCCCAGAACGAAGCCGCGCCTGCTCCCGGGGCGGACGCGACAGCGCTGCCCGGCCTGGAGGAACAACTGCGCCAGGCCGAGGAAAAAGCCCAGGAACATCTGGATTCCTGGCTGCGTGCGAAAGCAGAAACCGAAAACCTGCGCAAACGCGCCCAGGCGGACATCGCCAGCGCGCACAAGTACGGGGTGGAAAACCTGGCCGAGGCGCTGCTGCCGGTCAAGGACAGCCTGGAGGCCGCACTGGCAATCGAAAATATCACGCTGGAGAGCCTGAAAAGCGGCGTGGAACTGACCCTGAAACAGCTCAATGCCGTGTTTGACAAGGCCAACCTCAAGGAAATCAATCCGGTAAACGAGAAATTCGACCCGCATAAGCACCAGGCCATGACCCTGGTGGCGCACCCGGGCGAGCCGAACCAGGTGGTGAACGTGATGCAGAAAGGCTATCTGCTGCACGATCGTGTCGTCCGTCCCGCCCTGGTAACGGTTTCGAAGGCAAAGGACGCTTGAAGCGCGGGGATTTAGCCCCACATTGTTGTCAAGCTCATTACACTCATCGAGGAACACATTATGGCTAAGATCATCGGCATCGACCTGGGAACGACCAACTCCTGCGTCGCCATCATGGAAGGCGGGCAAACCAAGATCATCGAGAATTCCGAGGGTGCGCGCACCACGCCGTCCATCGTGGCCTATCAGGAGGACGGCGAGGTCCTGTGCGGCGCTTCGGCCAAACGCCAGGCCGTCACCAACGCCAAGAACACACTGTATGCGGTCAAACGCCTGATCGGGCGCCGCTTCGAGGAAAAAGAGGTGCAGAAGGACCTCGACCTGATGCCCTACAAAATCGTCAAGCACGACAACGGCGACGCCTGGGTCGAAGTGCGCGGCAAGCGCATCGCGCCGCAGGAAGTTTCCGCCCAGGTGCTGCTGAAAATGAAAAAGACCGCCGAGGACTACCTCGGCGAACCGGTGACCGAAGCGGTGATCACGGTCCCGGCCTATTTCAACGACAGCCAGCGCCAGGCGACCAAGGACGCCGGCCGCATCGCCGGACTGGAAGTGAAGCGCATCATCAACGAGCCGACCGCGGCGGCGCTCGCCTTCGGCGTGGACAAGCAGGGCGGCGACCGCAAGATTGCGGTGTATGACCTCGGCGGCGGCACCTTCGACATCTCGATCATCGAGATCGCCGATGTCGAGGGCGAAAAGCAGTTCGAGGTGCTCTCCACCAACGGCGACACCTTCCTCGGCGGCGAGGACTTCGACCAGCGCATCATGGATTACCTGTGCGACGAGTTCAAGCGCGACCAGGGCATAGACCTGCGCAAGGACGTGCTCGCGCTGCAGCGCCTGAAGGAAGCCGCGGAGAAGGCGAAAATCGAGCTCTCGTCCTCGCAGCAGACCGAGATCAACCTCGCCTATATCACCGCCGACGCGAGCGGGCCCAAGCACCTGTCGATCAAACTCACCCGGGCCAAGCTGGAGAGCCTGGTCGACGAACTGATCGAGAAGACCGTGGCGCCCTGCATGACCGCGATCAAGGACTCCGGCATCAAGGTCGGCGACATCAGCGACGTGATCCTGGTGGGCGGCATGACGCGCATGCCCAAGGTTCAGGACAAGGTCAAAGAGATTTTCGGCAAGGAACCGCGCAAGGACGTGAACCCGGACGAGGCGGTGGCGGCGGGCGCGGCGATCCAGGCGTCGGTGCTTTCGGGCGAGCGCAAAGACGTGCTGCTGCTCGACGTCACGCCGCTGTCGCTGGGCATCGAGACGCTGGGCGGCGTGATGACCAAGCTGATCCAGAAGAACACCACCATCCCGACCAAGGCGCAGCAGGTGTTCTCGACCGCGGACGACAACCAGACCGCGGTGACCATACACGTGCTGCAGGGCGAGCGCGACGTGGCCTCGGGCAACAAGAGCCTGGGCCAGTTCAACCTCACCGACATTCCGCCGTCCCCGCGCGGTATGCCGCAGATCGAGGTGGCGTTCGACATCGACGCCAACGGCATCCTGCACGTGTCGGCCAGGGACAAGGCCACCGGCAAGGAGAACAAGATCAAGATCCAGGCCTCGAGCGGTTTGAACGAGGCCGAAATCGAGAAAATGGTCAAGGACGCCGAAGCCCACGCCGAAGAGGACAGGAAAGCGCTGGAGCTGGTGAATGCGCGCAACCAGTGCGAAGCGCTGGTGCACTCGGTGAAGAAATCGCTCACCGAATACGGCGACAAGCTGGACGCGGGCGAGAAGGAAAAAATCGAGGCCGCGATCAAGGAAGCCGAGGCGGCGCTCAAGTCCGAGGACAAGGCGGCGATCGACACCAAGTCGCAGGCGCTGGCGCAGGCGGCGCAGAAGCTGGGCGAGAAAATGTACGCCGATGCCCAGGCTGCCGGCGAGAAAGCCGCGCCGGAAGCGAAAAGCGAGGCCAAGGCGGACGATGCCGAAGTGGTTGACGCCGAATACACCGAGGTAAAGGACGGCAAGAAATAAAGCGTAAAGGGCAAGCTGGCGAGGGGCGAGGAGTGATAACCTCGCCCCTTTTGCCGTTGCCCCCTCAATTCCAACCCACTCACTCTCCGCAGAATTCATGGCCAAGCGCGACTACTACGAAATCCTGG
>JAJZUN010000319.1 GCA_021848555.1 Pseudomonadota bacterium
ATACGGTGTTCGTGCTGGCGCGACCGGCGCAAGGCTCGCGCATGCCGCTGGCCGCGGTGCGCGTAAAGGTGAAGGATCTGCCGCTGGCATTTTCATTCGACGACTCGATGGCGATGAGTCCCGAGGCCAAGCTCTCCAATTTCGCCCAGGTGGTGGTGGCCGCGCGCGTGTCCAAGTCGGGCAATGTGATGCCCGAGGCGGGGGACCTGGAGGGCGTGAGCAAGCCGGTGCGTCCGGGAACTGCGGGCCTGAGCGTCGAGATCGCGAAGGAAATCCGCTAGGCGCAGGGCCAGACACGGGGCTCTATTGCGCACGGCTGCTACCGGCGGTCGCGGAAATAAAGGAAAGGCAGCACGAGGGTTCCATAAAGCTCAAGCGCGACAGTTCGAATTATCCTCCGACGTCCAGCGGGGTTGCCAAACGGCGATTGCGCGCTCGCGCGCGCCAACCGTTATTTCTGTACGGATGAAAAGCGTATCCGTACAGAAAAACGGTTATTGGTAAAAGCCACTACAGCTTGGGGTTGTTTTCTTGCAAGTTTGAACGCAACACACCCGCGAACGCGCCTAATGCTTCTCCATGCCGATCAGGTGCAGTGAGTCCTGCCTGCGCTGATTGCACTTGTGCAGCCTGATCACGAGCAGCATGGTGAGGCTGACGAAGGTGCCGAACAGCACGATGATGGTGTTGATGCCGAAATTGGCACGGATCATCAGCGCATACAGCGCCAGCATCAGCAGGATATTCAAGTTTTCGTTGAAGTTCTGCACCGCGATCGAATGCCCCGCGGAGAGCAGCACGTGGCCGCGGTGCTGCAGCAGCGCGTTCATCGGAACGACGAAGAAACCGGCCAGCGCCCCGACCAGGATGAGCAGGAAATAGACCAGCGGCATCCAGGTGACGAAGATCAGCGACATGACTGCGAAGCCCATCGCCACGCCGACCGGAAGCACCTGCAGCGACTTCTTCAGCGGTACCATGCGTCCGGCGAGCACCGCACCGAGCGCGACCCCGAGCGCGACGATGCCCTGCAGGATCGCGCCCTGGCTCAGGGGCATGTCCAGCCTGCGTTCGGCCCACCTGAGCACGATAAACTGCAGGGTGGCGCCCGCGCCCCAGAACAGGGTGGTGACGGCGAGCGAGATCTGTCCCAGCTTGTCGCGCCACAGGGTGCTGAAGCACTGGACAAAATCCCGGACCATGATGATAGGGTTGCGCGTTTGATCGCGGTAGCGTGCCCCGGTATCCGGGATGCGCAGGTTGAATACTGCCGCAATCAGATAGAACAGCGAGATCACCAGGATCGCGGCTTCGGGCGGCGTGTCTATGCCGGTTTCGATGTGCGGCAGATCGATGGACAGCAGCAAGGTGGACACGCGGGGGTTGATGAGGGCGCCGCCGAGCATGGTGCCGATGATGATCGAGGCTACCGTGAGGCCCTCGATCCAGCCGTTGGCGATCACCAGCTGCCGCGGCGGCAGCATCTCGGTAAGTATGCCGTATTTGGCCGGCGAGTAGGCGGCCGCTCCCAGGCCGACCACCGCGTAGGAGGTCAGCACCACCAGGTGGGAACTGATTCCGAGCGGCATCAGATATTCGTAGAAAAACATCAGTGCGCAGCCGAAAATCTTGATGGTGTTGGTGATGAACATCACCTTGCCTTTGGGCAGGGAGTCGGCGAAAGCGCCGACGAAGGCCGCGAGCACCACATAGGACACGGTAAAGAAGAATTTCAATAGCGGCGTCATCCACGCCGGGCCGTGCAACTCCACCAGCAGCGCAATTGCCGCGATCAGCAAGGCATTGTCCGCCAGCGACGAAAAGAACTGCGCCGCCATGACGGTGTAAAAACCGCGGTTCATCTATTAGGAGTGTGGGGTCGGATGGTATGTTTGCTAGCAGCGGGTCTTATACCACGGCGCCGTCTTCGATCGAGAATAATGCTCATCAGCTGTTTTTGTACGGCGATATATGATTCAATGAGAACCCGCAGCAAAAGGCCTTTTGCCGCGGCCCGGTTTAGGGGAGCAGGAGGGGCGTTATCCCCTCGTTTCGTTAGAACGCTAAGGCCGGATAATACAGGAAACGAATCGTCGGGCGGGTGCGCAGATGGCTGACAGAAGATTGCCGGGATTTCATGCTTTCGGCGGACCGGCGAAATAGATGCCACGCCCGATACGCGCCAGCTTCAGCCTGTCCGCCCTGAGAAACAATCTCGGGGTTGCGCGGCGCCATGCGCCCAAGGCCAGGATCTGGGCGGTGGTGAAAGCCGATGCCTACGGTCACGGCCTGCTGCGCGCCGTGCGGGCGCTGGCCGGCGCCGACGGCTATGCCTTGCTGGATCTGAACGAGGCGGTGCGCCTGCGCGATGCGGGCATCGCCGATCGTATACTGCTGCTCGAGGGAATATTCCAGCCGTCCGATCTGGAGGTCGCCGATCGCTACGGGCTGACGCTGGTGGTGCACGATTTGGAGCAGATACTAATGCTCGAACGCTCCCGCCTGTCGTCGCAGATCGCGGTACTGCTTAAGCTGAACACCGGATTGAACCGGCTGGGTGTTTCCGGTCCTCAGGCGCGCAGTGCCTATAGCCGGCTTGAAGCCAGCGGCAAGGCCGCGACGATTTCGCTGATGACGCATTTTGCCGATGCGGATGGGCCTGAGGGGGTTGCCGCGCAGCTGGCGCGGTTCTCCGAATGGACGGCGGGCTTGCCTGGGGAGGCGACGCTAGCGAACTCGGCTGCCGTTCTGCGCTATCCCGAGGCCCATGTGGACTGGGTGCGGCCGGGCATCATGCTTTATGGATGCTCACCCTTCGCCGAGGTGAGCGCCGAAGCGCTGGGATTGCAACCGGTGATGACGCTGACGAGCGAAATCATCGCCGTTCAGGAGTTGAAACCCGGCGACCGGGTCGGCTATGGCGGCACTTTCGAAGCACAGAGGCCCATGCGCATAGGCGTAGTAGCCTGCGGCTATGCTGACGGTTACCCGCGCCACGCGCCCGGCTTTAACGATAGAAGCACGCCGGTTGTTGTCGCCGGTAAACGCACCACCACCGTGGGCCGGGTATCTATGGACATGCTTTGCGCCGAGTTGAGCGCCATTCCGGACGCCAGAGTCGGCAGTCCGGTGACCCTCTGGGGCGATGGGCTGTCGGCGGATGAAGTAGCGGCAAGTGCCGGCACTGTCAGCTACGAGCTGCTGTGCGCATTGGCCGCGCGGGTGCCGGTCGTGGAGGTCTGAAAGCGCGGTATGATTCGCCCCTGAAAGCGCCGGCCGATGCAGGTGTGGTTCAATCTCAAGTAGAGGTCATTATGGCAAGGCACAGCTATACCGCAATCGTGGAAAAGGAAGGCGACACGTACGTGGCCTTATGCCCTGAACTTGACGTTGCCAGCCAGGGCGAAAGCATAGAGCAGGCGACCGCGAATCTGAGGGAAGCCGTGGAACTGTTTGTCGAATGCGCCGACCCGCAGGAGCTCGCAAAGCGACAGCACGGCGAAGTCTACGTGACCCGATTCGAAGCAGTGCATGGCTAGACTTGCCGTTCTCTCCGGCAAGGAAGTCTGCAGGATACTCGCGCGCGACGGCTTTCTGGAGGTGCGAACGCGCGGCAGCCACGTGGTGATGCAACGTCGCACCTCTGCCGGCAGCACCACGGTTCCGGTGCCCGATCATGACGAGTTGAAGATCGGCACGCTGCAATCGATCATCCGGCAATGCGGCCTGCCGCGCTCGGAGTTCGAGTCCTGATCGTGGCTAAATCCAAACCCGTCTACACCTGCACCGAGTGCGGCGGCAGCGCGCCCAAGTGGCAGGGCCAGTGCCCGAGTTGTTCCGCCTGGAACACCCTGATCGAAACCGCCGCCGAGGCGGCGTCGACGCATCGCTACAAGAGCGTCGCCGCCGCATCCAGGCTGCAGAAACTGGCCGAGGTGAGCGCGCGCGAGGCGCCACGCCTGCCCACCGGCGTGGCCGAGTTCGATCGCGTTCTCGGCGGCGGACTGGTCGCCGGCCAGGTGGTGCTGATCGGCGGCGATCCGGGCATAGGCAAGTCGACGTTGCTATTGCAGGCGCTGGCCGCGATGAGCGGCGGGCATCTTGCGGTCTACGTCAGCGGCGAGGAGTCGGCCGAGCAGGTCGCCCTGCGCGCCACCCGCCTCGGACTGGATTCGGGCGGGCTGCAGTTGCTGGCCGAGATCAATCTGGAAAGAATCCAGGCGGCTCTTGCCGAGGCGAAACCGGAAATCGTGGTGATCGATTCGATCCAGACGCTTTATTCCGATGCGCTTTCCTCGGCGCCGGGATCGGTGGCGCAAGTGCGGGAGTGCGCGGCGCAGCTGACGCGCCTCGCGAAGCAGACCGGCACGACCATCGTGTTCATCGGCCACGTGACCAAGGAAGGCGCGCTCGCCGGGCCGCGGGTGCTGGAGCATATCGTCGATACGGTGCTCTACTTCGAGGGCGATACGCACCAGAGCTTTCGCCTGATCCGCGCGTTCAAGAATCGCTTCGGCGCGGTCAACGAGCTCGGTGTGTTCGCCATGACCGACAAGGGGC
>JAJZUN010000320.1 GCA_021848555.1 Pseudomonadota bacterium
CGCTGCTGCTCATGGAACTTGGCATCTACCATGCCATCGAGCCGATCCTCTCCTTCTACTCGGTGTTGGCCTGTGCTTGGGTCGGCTCCATCTTTGGCGACCTCGCGATCGCCAAGCCGCTCGGGCTTGCGCCACCGGCAATCGAATTCAAGCGCGCCTATCTCTATGACCTCAACCCCGTGGGGCTCGGAGCGATGCTGCTCGCGGTGACGGCGGGCGGAATCGCGATGGGGGGGGTGATGGGCCCGGTCCTACATGCGTTTGCGCCGGTGCTGACGCTCGCGACCGCGATCCTGGCAGCTCCCGCGATTGCCGCGGCGACCGGTGGACGGTTTTACCTCGCCCGGCGCGCCCCGCCGGATCATGCCGCGGGAGCGGAATGCCAATGCGGTGTCTGCGCCAAAGAGTTCGAGATCGCTGACATGGCGCATTGTCCTGTCTATGCGGCGCCGATTTGTTCGCTATGCTGCTCGCTGGAGGCCCGCTGCAACGACGCCTGCAAGCCGCACGGGCGCTACGGCGTGCAACTGTCCTCGATGCTTGCACCAGTTCTTCCAGACGCCCTGCGTCGGCACCTTTCACCGCCGCTCATGCGTTTCATTCTTGTGTTCGTGACCTCATGCGGTTTCCTGGCACTGGTTCTGTTGACGCTGGTCTGGCTCGCGCAGCCGACAGACCCGGATGCCGCGGCCCTGCTTGTGCTCACTGGCTGGCATGCTTTCTTCGTGCTCGCGATCATCACAGGCGTGGTGTCGTGGCTGTTTGTATTGGCCCGCGAATCCCGCCGGGCTGTGGAGCAGGAGGTCGAGCAGCAGACTGCGCTTTTGCTTGCCGAAATCGAGGCTCATCGTCGGACTGACGCTGAGCGGGCGCGCGCCTGCGAGGTCGCCGAGGCTGCCAACCTAGCGAAGAGTCGCTTCGTCGTTGGCGTCAGCCACGAGTTGCGCTCGCCGCTGAACGCGATTCTCGGCTATGCCCAGTTGCTCGAGATCGACGGCAGCCTCCCCGAGGGCGTGCGCCGCAAGATGCTGATCATACGCCGCTCCGGCGAGCATCTCTCCGGCCTGATCGAGGGGTTGATGGATATCGCCAAGATCGAGGCCGGTCGGATCGAGCTTGAGCGCCAGCCGGTTCGCCTGCACGAGTTCCTGACCCAGATCGCCGATATGTTCAGCTTGCAGGCGGCAGGGCGCGGCCTCGCCTTCACGTTCGACTGTCCGCATACGTTGCCTGAAACTGTCATTACCGACCCAACGCGGCTGCGCCAGATCCTGATCAACCTGTTGTCGAACGCGATCAAGTTCACCCGGGAAGGCGAGGTCCGGCTCGCCGTCCGGGTGCCGGGTGAGGTGGCCGAGTTCACCGTCAGCGACACCGGGCCAGGCATCGCCGATGCCGATGTGGCGCGCATCTTCGAGCCGTTCGAGCGCCTGTCGGCCGGCGATGGCGCGGCGCCGCCCGGGATCGGGCTGGGCCTCACGATCACGAAGCTGCTCGCCCAGATCCTAGGCGGCGAAGTGACCGTAACCTCGTCGCCCGGCTGCGGCAGCCGCTTCACGTTGCGGCTGATGCTTTCGCACCCCGGCCCCGGCGTCATGGTCGCGGCACCCCGGCCGGTCTTCACTGGCTATGTCGGACGCCGTCGCCGCATTCTGGTGACGGACGACAACGTTCTGCACCGCACCCTGATCGAGGATGCGCTGGGCCCTCTCGGCTTTGACGTACTGACGGCGCCGGATGCCGAGGGATGCCTGCGTCTCGCGGCATCGGCACACCCCGACCTGTTCATCGTCGATCTTTCGATGCCCGACATCGGCGGCGCCGAACTCGCTGCACGACTTCGCGCAAGCGGTCACGAGTCGACGCCGATTATCCTGCTATCCGCCGACGCGGGTGAAATCGCGCGCCGGCGAAAGGCTCCCGATCCGTTCTACGACGCGCTTGCCAAGCCGGTAGACCTGCGGTCGCTACTCGCAACGATCGGCGCCTCGTTGCGCATCGAGTGGACGACCGACCAATCAGAGGCCCTGCCGGCTGCCGCCGCGAGCCGGCCAGACCTCTCGCGGCTGGCACCCTACGCCGTTGATCTGCGTCGCCTCGCCGAAATCGGATTTCTCCGCCCCTTGCGGGCGCGGCTCGACGAAATCGCCGACGGCGATCCGGACCTGGCGGCACCGGTCGGCGTGCTGCGTGCCAAGCTCGATGCCTTCCGGCTGGTGGAATTGGCGGGGCTGCTCGCCTCTCTCGGCGGGGAGGTAGAATGAGTTTCCGTCCGACAATCCTCGTCGTCGATGACGATCCTGCGATGCTCGGCCTGCTGAGCGAGACGCTGGAAAAGGCCGGCTACAATGTGCTCGTCGCTCTACAGGGCGAGATGGCGCTCGCTGTGATGGCGCGCATCACGCCTGACGCCGTGATGCTCGACGCCATGTTGCCCGGCATAGACGGTTTCGAAACGTGTCGGCGGATGAAGCAGATTCCGGGGTGCGGCCTCGTGCCAATCATCTTCATGACCGGCCTCACCGAGACCAATAACGTGATCGACGGATTGCAGGCGGGCGGCGTCGACTATGTCACCAAGCCGGTCCGGCCGGATGAAGTCGTCGCGCGACTCAAGGTACATCTTGCCAATGCAGGGCTCACCCGAAGTGTGCAGGCGGCAATGGATGCGGCAGGCCGCTTCCTTCTCGCAGCCGATCGTGACGGGCAAGTACTGTGGAGCACCCGACAGGCGGCTGAATTGACCGGACTCGGCGCAGGCGAAAAGCTGCCGAAGACGGCGGCCGACTGGCTGACCGAGCGCGTCGCCCGGGAGGCCAGCAGCGAGACCCGGCTGCTCGACTTTGGCGGGCGCACGGTGGAACTCGTGCTGCTCGGCCAGATTGGTGCAGATGAGTTTCTGCTCCGCGTCACAGTCGAGGATGTGGCGGGCGATCTCGCGCGGCTCCGGGCCCATGCGGCGCTGACGCCGCGTGAGGCTGAGGTGCTGCTCTGGCTCGCGCGCGGCAAGTCGAACCGCGATATCGGGACAATCCTCACGGTAAGTCCACGTACGGTCGACAAGCATCTCGAACAGATCTTCGTCAAGCTTGGTGTCGAGAACCGCGCGACTGCCGTCGTCGCCGCTCTCAAGGCGCTCGGGTCTACGTAGCCCCGATTACGCGATTCCACGAAGGCCGGATCGCAATACGGCCCATGCCCCGAAGCGCGCGTCCTGTGATCTGCTTCTGCCATTCACGGCATTCTTCTATTCCGTTCGAAAGGCAGAACCATGTCGACAACGACACCGGGCAAAATGTCTCCCGCCGCGCCGCGGCGTTCCTACAACCGCTTCGTCAATAATCCTGTCATCGAGGACTATTCCCTGCGCTACGCGCCCCGGAGCTTCCGGACCTGGTCGCAATATGCCGTATTCTCGGCAGCACTGGGCGGGATTGCCTATCTGGCAGACCAGGCAATCGGCGGCTCTCTCGCCGTGCAGTTCGGCTTTGCCAACGCGTTCTGGGGTATACTCGCGGCGGCGGCGGTCATTTTCCTGACAGGCATTCCGATCGCCTATTACTGCGCCAAATACAATGTCGACGTTGATCTGCTTACCCGCGGTGCGGGCTTCGGCTATCTGGGCTCGACCATAACCTCGGTCATCTATGCCAGTTTCACCTTCATTTTCTTTGCTCTTGAAGGTTCGATCATGGCGCAGGCGTTCAACCTCTATTTCGGTGTCCCGCTGCCGATCGGCTACGCGATCGGCTCGCTATTGATCATTCCGCTCGTTGCCTTCGGCATGACCCTGCTTTCCAAGCTGCAGGTGTGGACCCAGCCGATCTGGCTGTTTCTGCTGTTCAGCCCGCCGATCGCGGTGCTCGCCGTCGATCCGCATGCTATTTCTGGCTGGATTGGCTTCGCCGGTTCGTCGCCGAGCGGCTCAGGCTTCAATCCGCTGCTGTTCGGCTCTGCCGCCGGGATCGCACTGTCACTGATCGCGCAGATTGGCGAACAAGCCGACTATCTCCGCTTCATGCCGGACAAGACGGAGAAAAATTCGATCGGCTGGTGGCTCGCCGTGCTCGGCGCCGGCCCCGGTTGGGTCATTCTCGGTGCCACCAAGCAGCTCATGGGCTCGTTCTTTGCCTCCGTCGCGGTATCACACGGAACCCCGTTGGCGCAGGCGAACGAGCCGATCCAGATGTATCATGCCGGCTTCACCTCGATGTTCGGCGCCGGGATGGTGGCGATCAGCGTGGCGACATTCTTCGTCATCCTCTCCCAGATCAAGATCAATGTCACGAACGCCTATTCAGGCTCGCTTTCGTGGTCGAACTTCTTCTCCCGCCTGTTGCACGCTCATCCGGGGCGCTTCGTCTACATCTTCCTTAATATCGGCATTTCCTTGACGATGATGGAACTCAACATGTTCCACTTCCTCGGCAAGATCCTCGGCTTTTACTCGAACGTCGCTGTTGCCTGGATCGGCGCGGTGACGGCGGATCTCGTGATCAACAAGCCGCTGCTCAAGCTCAGCCCGTCCTACGTCGAGTTCAAGCGGGC
>JAJZUN010000321.1 GCA_021848555.1 Pseudomonadota bacterium
ACTTCGTTTTTCAACGCCGCGGGCGGCGGCGATCCGGTGATGTTCCAGCACATCTTCTGGTTCTTCGGCCATCCCGAGGTGTACATCATGATCCTGCCGGCGTTCGGCATCATCAGCCAGGTGATTCCGGCGTTCGCGCGCAAACCCCTGTTCGGCTACGCCTCGATGGTGTACGCGACCTCGTCGATCGCGATCCTGTCGTTCATCGTCTGGGCGCACCACATGTTCACCGTGGGCATGCCCACCGCGGGCCTGCTGTTCTTCATGTACTCGACCATGCTGATCGCCGTGCCCACCGGGGTGAAGGTGTTCAACTGGCTCGCCACCATGTGGAAGGGTTCGATGACCTTCGAGACGCCGATGCTGTTCGCGGTCGGCTTCCTGTTCGTGTTCACCATGGGCGGCTTCACCGGGCTGATGCTGGCCATCATGCCAGTGGACGTGCAGGTGCAGGACACCTACTACGTGGTGGCGCATTTCCACTACGTGCTGGTGGCGGGCTCGCTGTTTGCGATTTTTGCCGGCACCTATTTCTGGATACCGAAATGGACCGGCCGCATGTATGACGAGACCCTGGGCAAATGGCATTTCTGGCTGTCGCTGGTGTTTTTCAACATCACCTTCTTTCCGATGCACTTTCTTGGCCTCGCGGGCATGCCGCGGCGCATTCCCGACTATGCGAGCCAGTTCACCGAGTTCAACCAGATCGCCACCGTGGGCGCGTTCGGCTTCGGGCTGACGCAATTGCTGTTCCTGTACGTCGTGCTCAAGTGCGGCCCGCTGGCCAGGGGCGAGAAAGCCCCGGCCAAGCCCTGGGAAGGCGCCGATACGCTGGAATGGACCCACCTGCCCAGCCCGGCTCCCTACCACAGCTTCCACGAACCGCCGGAAGTGAAGTAATGCCAGGCCGGAGCATGAGCCGCGGGAACCCGGGCAACAGAAGGACGGCGCTGCTCCTTGCCGCGGTCGCGCTCGCGTTTTTCGTCGCGATCCTGCTGCGCTACTGGTTGCCGAAATGAGCGCGTCCGTGCCCAACCGGCGCATGCTGAAGAAACTGCTGGTGGTGGCGCTCGGCATGTTCGGCTTCGGCTTCGCCCTGGTACCCCTGTACAACAAGGTGTGCGAGGTCGCGGGATTGCGCGCGTTATGGCAGCCGGGCCAGGCCGAGGCCGCAGCGGCGAACACCCAGGTGGATTTGACGCGCACGGTGACGGTCGAATTCGACTCCAACATCCGCATGCTGCCCTGGACGTTCAAGCCCCTGGCCGCCAGCGTGGAAATCCACCCGGGCGAACTGACCCAGATGGTGTACGAGGTGAGCAATACCCTGGCCGAGCCGGTTACCGGCCAGGCGGTGCCCAGTTATGGTCCCAGGCTCGCCGCGCAGTATTTCAGGAAGCTGGAATGTTTCTGCTTTACCCAGCAGACGCTGGCCGCGGGAGAGGTGCGGCGGATGCCGGTGGTGTTCGTGATCGATCCGAACCTGCCCAAGGACGTCAATACCATCACGCTTTCCTACACCTTCTTCCGCGTCGACGGGGCGAACGTGAAGGCAGGCAAGGGGTGACGGTGGCGCAGGGGAGAAAGACAGCGTCGCCGTTGCAGGTGGCCAAGGCGGTGTTCTGGTCTTTCCTCGGCATCCGCAAGCGCCGCGACTACGAGACGGACAGCGTGGAGCTGAAGCCGCAGCAGGTGATCATTGCAGGCCTGATCGGGGCGGCGTTTCTGGTTTTTGGTTTGATACTGCTGGTGCGTCTGGTCATCGGCAAGCTGGTATAAATCGAGGAGGTGGGAACATGAGCGATCATGCTCAGCATTATTTCGTGCCGCAACCATCCCATTGGATGATCGTCGGGTCCTTCGCGCTGCTGTTCATGGCGGGCGGCGCGGTGATGTGGTTCAGCGATGTCACTCTCGGCCGCTATAGCGTGCTGCTCGGCTTCGCCCTGCTCGTATTCATGATGTTCCGCTGGTTCGGCGAGGTGGTGCGCGAATCCGAGAGCGGCAAGTACGGCAAGCAGGAGGACGTCTCGTTTCGCTGGGGCATGAGCTGGTTCATTTTTTCGGAAGTGATGTTCTTCGCCGCGTTCTTCGGGGCGCTGTTCTATGCGCGCGTGCTCGCGGTGCCGGATCTGGGCAGCCTGGTCAGCAGGGAACTCCTCTGGCCGGATTTCAGCGCCCAGTGGCCGAGCGCGGGGCCGGCGTTCCAGGAGCAGTTCACGCCGATGGCGGCCTGGGGCATTCCCGCGCTCAACACCCTGTTGCTGCTTACTTCGGGCGTGACGCTTACCATCGCCCACTTCGGCATGGTCGAAGGCAAGCGCGGCAAACTCAAGCTGTGGCTGTTCCTGACGATCGCGCTGGGCGCGACTTTCCTCGGTTTCCAGATTTATGAATATTCCCATGCCTACTCCGAGCTCAACCTCAAGCTCAGCACCGGCATCTACGGCACGACTTTCTACTTTCTTACCGGTTTCCATGGCTTTCACGTGACCATAGGCGTGATCATGCTGACCACCATGTTGTTTCGCTCGATCGCCGGCCATTTCAAGCCGGACCATCACTTCGCCTTCGAAGCGGTCGCCTGGTACTGGCACTTCGTCGACGTGGTGTGGCTGCTGCTGTTCATTTTCGTCTACTGGGTATAGCCTGACGAAGTCGGTGGCGTTCAGGGCCTAATAAGTACGGGAGTCCCGCAAAGGGGTCTTCGGCGCGCCGCACCTTGTGCGGCGCTTTTTTTCAGGCAGCCATGAAAAACGGGGACAGGCCCGGACTAGCTGAGCTTGCCCGGAATCAAGCCGAAGTAGTAGCTGGCCATCAGCAGCAGGAACAGCGTGACCGACAGTCCGACGCGCACGGCCAGGGCCTTTACGGTGCGCTTGGACTGCCCGTGATCGGTGATCAGGAAAAACAAGGCCGAACCCAGGCTGGCGAGGATCAAGAGCACGAATATGACGACTATGAATTTCATCGCGGCTGCCGCAGGGTTTTTGTGAGTGTATCCCAGTCAAACCGGCGCTGCCAGGCGGACGATCACGGTGCCCACCCCGGGTAAGCGCCGTTTTCGTCCCGCCTTCCTGCCCGGCTTGGCGGCGCTGGCGGCGATCGCGCTCACCGTGTCCCTGGGCAACTGGCAGACGCGCCGCGCCGAGGAAAAACTCGCTTTGGGCCGCGACCTGGACGCCGCCGCGCGTCAAGCGGTGCTGGCTCTCCCGGCGCATCCGGTCGACGCGCGCGACTACGAATTCAGGCGCATCAGCGCGCGCGGCGAATATTCGGCCAAACACACTATCCTGCTCGACAACAAGGTGCTGCGCGGAAGCGCAGGCTATCAGGTGCTGACGCCGCTCAGGGTGGCCGGGGGCGACCGGTACGTGCTGGTCAACCGCGGCTGGGTGGCGGCGGGCGGGCGGCGCGACATCCTGCCGCAAATCCGGACGCCGGCCGGCGCAGTCAGCGTGGAGGGCATAGCCGTGGTGCCGAACCGCCATATATTCGAACTGGACGCCAAGACCGAGGAGGGCGGCGTATGGCAGAACCTGGTGCTCGAGCGCTACGCGACATGGTCCGGGCTGAAGCTGCAGCCGGTCGTGCTGCAGCAGACCAGCGACGCGGCCGACGGGTTGACGCGCGCCTGGGCGCGTCCCGACACGGGCGCCGACACCCACCGCGGCTACGCCTTCCAGTGGTACGCGCTCGCCGCCACGGTCCTGATCCTCTATGTCGTATTCAGCTTCAAACGTGCGGCCTGATCCTCGCTCCGGACGCAGGAAAATGCTGGCGATCGCGGCCCTGTGCCTCGCGCCTTTCATCGCGGCGTGGATCGCCTACTTCTACTGGCAGCCGCAGGGCGGCGCCAATTATGGCGAGCTGATTGCCGCACAGCCGCTGATCGATCCGCCGCTGCGCCACCTGGACCAGCGTGCGTTCAGATTGTCCGAGCTCAGGGGGAAATGGGTCTTGCTGCAACTCGATCAGGCGGATTGCGCCGCAGCCTGCCAGGAAAAGCTGTACGCCATGCGTCAGGTGCGCCTGGCCCAGGGGCGCGAAATGGAGCGCATCGAGCGCGTCTGGCTGATCCTGAACGAGGCGCCGCTGGAAACCAGGCTGATGCGCGAATACGACGGCACGCGCATGCTGCGCGCGGCAGGCAGCCCTATCGTCGCCGCGTTTCCTCCGGCGGGCGGGGCGCGCGACCACATCTACCTGATCGACCCGCATGGCAATCTGATGCTGCGCTTTCCAAAGAATGCCGATCCGCGCCGGATGCACAAGGATCTGTCGCGCTTGCTGCGTGCTTCGCGCATCGGCTAAGTTGCGCATATCCAGCGTGATAAACTGCCCCGTTATTTTCCGGCGCCGAGTTTCATGGCCACGCAACTGATTTTCCACCAGACCGCGCAGCGCATGCGTCAGTTCTACGCGCTGACCAAGCCGCGGGTGACGCTGCTGGCGGTATTCTGCGCGGTGATCGGCATGTTCCTCGCCACTCCGGGCATGGTGCCCTGGCGCGTGCTGTTCGCCGGCACCGCCGGCATCGC
>JAJZUN010000322.1 GCA_021848555.1 Pseudomonadota bacterium
GGCTGGCGCGGCCGCCGTTCGGCCGGCCCAGCGCCCCCGCGAGCGACTAGCCCGGACGCCACTCGCGCCGCCCCGAAACCGGGCGCGGCGGCGAATGCGGCATAATGGGCGTTTTCCGCAATAACCACTTTGAAGGCAAGCCCCATGGCCCATGATGCCCCCGCTTCCCCAGCCAACCCCCTTGGCGATCAGACCAGAGACCTCGCCGCGCAACTTTACGTAGAAATAGCCGGCCGGGCGATGCTACCCAGCGAGAAGGTCAAACCCAACCCGGTGGACCTGGCCAAGTACTGCTACAAACTGGCCGAGGCGTTCCAGAGCATCGCGATCGACGCGCAGGCGGACGCCGTCGCCAAGATGGCGAAGTACGACGTCAAGATCGACGACATGACCAGCTGGAAAAAATAGTCCGGCCACCTCGCGGTACCGCGCACGCCGGGCCCGCGCAGACGCCGCATCGGCCCCGCTTTTCACCCGGCAACAGGCCGCAGAGGCAGTATTGACGCGGTTCTCCGGCCTATAGGCTGGGGAGCAGCGCCAGCATTCCGTCCCCGGCCAATCGAGCAACACTCAAGCAAACCACTTCACCACCTCAAACCGCCTGCCGCCCTTCAAGCGAAAGACGCCGAAGTCGCGCAGGTCCACCGTCAGGATGGCGCGGCAGCCTGAGCGCTCGGCCAGCCAAACAAGCGCTGCATCCGCGAAGTCGATGTCGCGATCGGCGTACTTGCCGATGATCGCGGCGATGTCGCCGTACGCGGCGGCCGGAAGTTCCAGCGTCTTGAGCCGCCCGGATTGCACCAGGTCGAGAAGGTGGATCTTGGCGCGGGCGTCGAGAAAAAAACTGGTTTCGACCACCACCGGAGAAACCGTCAGCAGCGGCCCGGCATGGCGCCGGAAAAAGCCGCTCGCCGCGATGTGCAGCGGATCGGCGCGCCGTCCGAGCGCGACCAGGAAACCGGTGCCGACGATCAGCCTGGCCACGCTAGCCCTTGCTGCGGAAGCGCTCGCGCAACAGGCTCTTGGTATGGCGTGCCACGTCTCCGGCAGTCGTGTCGCTGCCGACGAACGGATGGTTCAGGCCGGCCTTGCCTTCGACGGGAGACCGCAGCAATTCTTGCAGCGCGCGCTTCACGGCCTCGCTCTTGCTGACGCCTTGGGCGACACAATATTCGGCGAGGTCCTGCTCCACGCGCTCGGGGAGGCGTACGGTTAGGGTCATGGCAGTATCCAGGATGTAATACGCAACATTTTTCAGTGTATTACAAATCGGTTCACACTGCCAGCCTCCCGGCAAACCGCCGAAGGGATTGGGGTTCAACCTACTTGAGTGCCGCGATCGCGCGCGCCGGCCCGGTAAGCTCCAGGATGTGCATCCCGCCGCCGGCGCGGTCGACGATGTAGATGTAGCCGCGCTCGTCGACTTCGACATTATTGGTGTAAGTCGCTCCGCTGCCGCCGGCTGCTGGAATGTAATAGCCGACTTCCCGCGGATGATACGGATCGCGGATGTCCACCGCGCGCACCCCGGCGTTGAAATGGGCGAAAAACACGATGCGCCGGTAGTAAGCCGGTGCGAAGCTTTCGTTGGACGAATGCGTGCCGAAGCGCCCGCCGCGGCGGCAGAAGTCGCCGCTCGCTTCATCCACGGTCCAGTTCGCCACCACCCGGGGCCGGGCTTCGGTGCTCACCTCCACCATCCACGCCTTCTGCCGCGGCTCGCGGCAGCCCTCGGCCAGGGATTCGCTGGTGACGACGACGAAATCGCGCGCGCCGCCCAGCACCGGGAACGCGGTATGCGCGCCGGCATCCGGCCCGAGATCGAGCCGGCCGACCTGCGGGTACAGCAGGTTACGCGGCGTCGGTTCCTTAGCCCCGTTGAGCAGCTTGTCGCGGTCCACGATCTGCAGGATGCCGTAGCTGCTGGTGCCGTAGCCGAAATACACGCGCCCACCCCGGGGCCCGGTGGAAATCGGGCCGTGCAATTCGGTCGGCACCGGTCCGTTCGCCTCCGGCTCCTGTCCGGGCAGGCCGAAGTTGCGGATGAACACCGGCTTTGCGGGATTGCCCAGGTCGAAAATCTGGGTCATGCGCGAAGTGCGCCAGCCGGGTACGCCCGAGACCAGGTAGGCGATGCCGCTGTCGCACTCCCACCAGTTCTTGTGCGTGCCGTGAAGGCCGCCCGCCACGGTGCCCACCAGCACAGGCCGGGCCGGATCGGCGACATTCCACACCTCCTGCGCCGAATTGCCGAACGGCCGCAGCAGATACACGCCGCGCTTGTCGGCGCGCGGCAGTTCGGACCCGTCGCACACGCGCACCATCTGCGCGCCCGCGCCGGGCGCGCCGGGAATGTGGGCCAGCATTTTCGGCTGCCTCGGCTCGGTGACATCCAGAATCGCCGTGCCGTTGGGCTCGGTCTTTCCGCTGAGCGCGTTGGGCTGATGGCCACCATGCAGGCCGATGTAGGCGATCCAGCGCCCGCCCTGCGCATGCACCAGCGGCTGATAGGCGCTGCGGCCCTGCAGGTCGTGGAAACCCACCAGCTCCATGTTGAGTTTTTCCGCACGGTCCTGTGCCTGCGCCGAGAGGCCCCATGCCATGCATGACACGCTCCACAGCAGGATTCGAACCCAAGCCACGCGCGCCACCGCTTACGCGCTCCGTTTCTTCAGCGCCTCGAGCATCGGCGTGATCAAGTCCATGGGCACGGGGAATACGATGGTCGAAGCCTTGTCTCCGGCGATGTTGCTCAGGGTCTGCAGGTAGCGCAGCTGCATCGCCTCGGGCTGCTGCGACAGCACCTGCGCCGCCTGTAGCAGCTTTTCCGAAGCCTGCAACTCGCCCTCGGCATGGATCACCTTGGCGCGGCGCTCGCGCTCGGCCTCGGCCTGGCGCGCGATCGCGCGCACCATGGACTCGTTCAGGTCGACGTGCTTGATCTCGACGGTCGACACCTTGATGCCCCAGGCGTCGGTCTGGGTATCGAGCACTTTCTGGATATCGAGGTTGAGCTTCTCGCGCTCCGCGAGCAGCGCATCCAGCTCGTGCTTCCCGAGCACCGCGCGCAGCGTGGTCTGGGCGAGCTGGCTGGTCGCATCGAGAAAATTGACCACCTGGATGATCGCCTTCTGCGAGTCGACCACGCGGAAGTACACCACGGCGTTCACCTTGACCGAAACGTTGTCGCGCGTGATCACGTCCTGCGGCGGAACGTCGAACACCACGGTGCGCAGGTCCACGCGCACCATCTGCTGCACCACCGGAATCAGGAAGATCAGCACCGGGCCCTTGACCATCCAGAAGCGCCCGAGCTGGAACACCACGCCGCGCTCGTATTCGCGCAGGATGCGCAGCGACGCCGCCAGCAGCACCGCGACGAGGATGACTACGCCTAAACCGAAATTGAGCACCATGATTCCGTCTCCTTGTTGCAAGCCGATCCGGGCGTCCCGCAATGCGGTGCCCGAGTCAGCGGTTTCGTTCGTCGCCTTCTGCGATCACGTCGAGCAGAAGACCGTCGATCGCCGCGACGCGCACGCGCTGGCCGGCCTTGAGCGGCGCCGCGGCGCGCACGCGCCAGTTCTCGCTATGCACCCGGGCCCAGCCTTCGCCCTCGAAATCCTCCAGCACTTCGCCGGCGGCGCCGACCAGTTCCTCGCGCCCGCTCACCACGGGGCGGCGGCGCGACTTGAGCGCCATGCCGGCGATGAATATCAGGAGCACTGCGCTGGTTGCGGCGAGGCCGCCGATCAGCGCGTACGGGATGCCGAAGCCCGGAATATCGGTGTCGAACAGCATCACCGAACCGATAACGAAGGCTATCAGCCCGCCGATGCCGAGCGAGCCGAAAGCGGGGAGGAAAGCCTCGGCGACCATGAAGCCGATGCCGAGCAGGATCAGGGCCAGCCCGGCGTAATTGACCGGCAGCATCTGAAACGCGTACAGGGCGATCAGCACGCAGATCGCGCCGACCACGCCCGGGAACACCATACCCGGGTTGGAGAACTCGAACACGATGGCATAAATGCCGAGCAGGATCAGGATATAGGCCATGCTCGGATCGGTGATGACCGAGAGAAATCGGGTGCGCCAGTCGGGCTCGAACGCGGTGGCGACCACGCCGGCCGTGGCCAGCGTCCGTTCGGCGCCGCCTATCTTGACCTTGCGGCCATCGAGCCGCAGCAGCAGTTGCGGCACATCGGCAGCGACCAGGTCGATGACTTTGATTTCCAGCGCCTCGGTCGACGACAGGCTCACCGCCTCGCGCACCGCGCGCTCGGCCCATTCGGCGTTGCGGCCGCGCATCTGCGCCAGCCCGCGGATGTAGGCCGAGGCGTCGTGCACCGCCTTGCGCGACATCGCGTCGCCGGCCTTGCCGGCATCGCCCTTCGCGCGCTCTTCGTCCTTGGCGCCGGATGTGCCGCCGCTTCCGCCCAGCTGCACCGGCGTCGCCGCCCCGAGATTCGTGGCCGGGGCCATCGCAGCGATATGGCTGGCGTACAGGATGTAAGTGCCGGCGCTGGCGGCGCGCGCGCCG
>JAJZUN010000323.1 GCA_021848555.1 Pseudomonadota bacterium
GTTTAGTCCTTGGTAGGCAAGCAGGCTACGGCTAGGACGTCATAGCCTTCTGCTTATATCCGGCGGATTGGCACAATGTCAGCCAGTGCTGCCGCTGCGGCTCCTTGCCAAATCAGGCCGCTATGGACAGCTGAACGGACGGTCGCCCTTGAAGGTCAGCGGACGTCCGCTTTACCCTGAGCTGGTTATCGCTAGACCAATCGGCCCGACACATGGACAACTGAGTAGTCGCACTGCTGCGCCTGGAGTCTGCTATATTAGACGCGCAGAAAAGTACACACATAGAACATTATTGCGCTTAAGATATAGCCATGAAACTGGTCGGCTTAAGTGCTACCTCCCGAAGTCAGCTCAGTCGGCTGCTACGCGACAATCCGCCTATCGTAACGCCAGGCGGAGCAGCAACGGTACTCGGTCTGACGCAAGCAATTGCCGCGCGTAAGTTGGCCGCGTGGTCGCGCGCGGGTTGGTTGGTTCGGCTTCGGCGTGGCGCTTATGTTCCCGTACCTATTGAGTCGGAATCGCCAGACATCGCGCTGGAAGATCCGTGGGCCGTTGCCAATGCGATGTTCGAGCCGTGCTACATCGGCGGCTGGTCAGCCGCCGAACATTGGGGGCTCACCGAGCAGATATTCGGCTCGCTGTGCGTGATGACCACCAAACGCCCGCGCGATCGCAAGCCCTTGCTACGCAAGACACGATTCGAGTTGCATACCGTTCCGGCAACGCATTTCATCGGACTGAAGACGGTTTGGCGTGGAGGCACGCGTGTTCGGCTGTCGGATCCAGCACGTACCCTCATCGATATGTTGGCCGATCCGGCTCTGGGCGGCGGCATCCGCCACGTAGCAGAGATGCTGGCTAGCCTGTTGCACGATTACCCCAAAGAGGCTGCCAAGCTGGACGACTATGCCGCAATACTAGGCATCGGCGCGGTGTACAAGCGGCTCGGATACCTGCTGCAACGCGATCACGGCGACCAAAGTGCGCTGATCGCGGCATGCCAGGCGAATCTTTCAGCCGGTTACGCCAAGCTGGACCCGGCATTGCCGGCTGATCGCCTGGTAACCGCTTGGCGCGTCTGGGTGTCTTCGCGTGAGTTGCGCGCGGCCCAGAGATGATCCCCAAGCAGGAGATCATGGCACTTGCCGCCGAGCTTCAGCTCCAGGCGCATGTCGTCGAGAAAGACTATTCACTCGGCTGGCTTCTCGCCGGTATTGCCGCACACCCGGCGATCGGCGAACGGTGGGTCTTCAAGGGCGGCACCTGCCTGAAGAAATGCTACTTCGAAACCTACCGCTTCTCCGAAGATTTGGACTTCACTCTTCAGGATGCCGATCACCTTGACGAGGCTTTCCTCGCCAAGGTCTTCGAGGAAGTTGGCGATTGGGTCTACGACGCCTGCGGCCTGCAACTCCCGCCTGAAGCACGCAAGTTCGAAGTCTTCACCAATCCGCGCGGCAGCCAGTCGGCTCAGGGTCGCCTGGGATATCGCGGTCCGCTGGGCCGTGCGGGCGATCCGCCGCGCATCAAGCTGGATTTGGCGGCCGACGAAGTGCTCGTCCTCGCGCCGGTGCAGCGACCGGTTCACCACCCTTACAGCGATCTGCCGGAAGGTGGCATCCAGGTCCTGAGTTACGCCTTCGAGGAAGTGTTCGCCGAGAAGCTACGTGCCTTGGCCGAGCGCCAGCGCCCGCGCGATCTCTACGACGTGGTCCACCTGTATCGCCGGCAAGACCTGCAGCCCGACCGTGCGGTCGTGCGCGCCACGCTGTCCCGCAAATGCGAGTTCAAGGGCATTCCGGTACCTACCTACGCAGCACTTACCGACCGCCCGGAGCGCGCGGCCATCGAGGTGGAGTGGGAGCAGATGCTCGCCCACCAACTACCGACCTGCCCGCCATTTGATGAGTTCTGGCAGGAGCTTCCGGCGGTCTTCGATTGGTTGAACGAGAAGGCCGTCGCGCCCGCGCTGGCCGCGATCCCTTCGGGCCGCACGGTATTGGACACCGGCTGGCGGCTGCCCGCCATGGTGCACGCCTGGGGCGCCCAAGCCAGCTCACTGGAGGTAATTCGCTTTGCGGCCGCGAACCGGCTGTGTGTTCAGCTCGAATACACCAAGGAGAACGGCGAACGCACCGCACCAACCATCGAGCCCTACTCGGTGCGGCGCACCAGCGCCGGCGATCTGTTGCTCTTCGGTGTCAAGGTTGATACCGGCGAATCGAGGAGCTACCGCCTCGACCGCATCCGGTCGGCTACCGTCACGCGCCAGGCATTCCGTGCGCGCTTCGCCGTCGAGTTGACGGTGTCCGGGCCTTTGGCCACCCCACCGCTTGAGCGTTTGGGTGGGCCTGCAATAGCCCCCAGCTTCAGCTTTCCGGCCGCTACGCGCGCGCCGTCACGCTCACGACTGCCGAAGCCGTCGAGCAGCTCCGGCCTGACCTACACCTTCGAATGCACGGTCTGCGGCAAGCGGTTCAAGCGCAGTACGTACGACTCGGCGCTGAACCCGCACAAGAACAAGCAAGGTTGGGCCTGCCCCGGACGTGTTGGCTTTCTCAAATGAAGCACAACCTGACACGCCATCGAAACCCGTCTGCCCACTGACTTCCAGAACTTAAAACCAATGAACCTCGACGAAATCCTCAGCACCCTCCAATCGCCCATCGTTATCCGCCCGACGCGGCGGATGACCCTGGGGGAGTTGGAAAGCTACCTCGACACGGCAGCCAACATCCTGCGCGGCAATGCAGACCACTCCGAATTTCGCGGCTATGTCTTCGCGCTGCTGTTCTACAAGCGAATCAGCGACTGCTACGACGAGGAGGTTCGCACCCAGGCCGCCACGCTGACCAAGGCTGGCGTGCCGCAGGATCGGGCCCTCGCGCTGGCGCGCGACCCGCAGAACCACCATTTCGTCGTGCCTGAGGCCGCCGCCTGGAACACGGTGGCCCGCACGGCAAAGGCGCACCTCGGGCAAGCACTCAACGACGCGATGCTCGCCATCGAACGCGCCAACGCCCACCGGCAAAACAACTTCGACGGGATCCTCACCGGCAAGATTGACTTCAACAAGCAGGACGAGCTGCCGCGCGACAAGCTGGTCAACCTGATCAACCATTTCGGCAGCCAGACGTTCGACCGCGCCCACGTTTCAGATGACCTCTTCGGCAATGCTTACGAGTACCTGATCCGCAACTTCGCCAGCAAGGCCGGCAAATCCAGCGGCGAGTTCTACACCCCGGCCGAGGTCGGTTTCCTGATGGCGGAAGTGCTGCAACCGCAGGCCGGCATGTCGATCTGCGACTGGGCCAGCGGCTCCGGCGGCCTGCTGCTGCAATGCATCCGCCACGTCAAGAAGCACGGCGGCGACGTGCGCCAGCTTCAGCTGCACGGTCAGGAATCCAACGTCGCCACCTACAACATCTCGCGCATCAACATGATCCTGCACGGCATCCCCGTGTGGGAGCACAAGCAGGGCGACAGCCTGCGCGATCCGCGTCATCTCTCCGCCGACAACCGCCTCAAGCAGTTCGACCGCGTCATCATGAACCCGCCGTTCTCGCTGGAGGACTGGGGTTACGACACCGTGGCGGCCGGCGACAAGTTCGGGCGACTCTCCTACGGCATGCCACCGGCGAGCAATGGCGACTGGGCCTGGATACAGCAGATCGCCAAATCGCTGAAAGACGCCGATGCGGATACTGGCATCGGCGGCCAGGGCATGGTGGTCATGTCGCAGGGTGTGCTGTTCCGTGGCCAGCCCGAGCAAACCGAGGAAGAGGACGGGCAGAAGCAGAAGGCCGATGCCGAATACGTGATCCGGCGCGGTCTCATCGAAGCCGACCTGATCGAAACCATCGTCGTACTGCCCGGCAAGCTGTTCTACGGCAACAATGTGCCGGGCTGTCTGGTGCTGCTCAACAAAGCCAAGCCAATGGAACGCAAGGACAAGATCCTGATGATCTGGGCCTCGCGGCATTTTCAGAAGGGCAACCCGCAGAACCTGCTGCGCCCCTCCGATCTGATGCGCACGCTGGTGCCCTGGCGCGCCTTCGGCGATCCGGCACTGGCCCAGCGGTTGGTGCCCCAGCATGAGGCGCAGTTGATCCGCGAAGTCGAGGAACAGCGCGATACCTGGCTGGCCGACATCGAGGACGCCTACGGCCCGGTGCTGGAACCGCTGCCGCGCCTGCAGATTGAGCTCGTCACGCTCGATGCGCTGGACCTCAAGGTCCAGGCGGTCAAGGACGCCATCGCGCCCGAGCATCCCTACTTCCATCCGCTGGTAGAGCTGAGCAACTCCGTCATTTCCCATGAGCAGCAACTCGCCAATGCAGCGAAACCGGACAAGCCTGCGTTGAAGGCCAAGCTCGCGACGGCGAAGACCATCTTCGACGATCTCCGAAAACAACTGGTAGACGCCATCAAGGCCCGCCACAAACAGGTGGCACGCGCGGTCAAGGACTTGGCCAAGCTCAAGGAGGAACGCGACGCCCGCGAACAGGAGGTGAAGCTCGC
>JAJZUN010000324.1 GCA_021848555.1 Pseudomonadota bacterium
GATCTCACCGGTTCACACCGCGCGCTTCGCCGCGCGGCCGATCGCCTCGCGCAAGGCGGCGGTGGCGCCTGCATCGACCTTGCGGCCATCAGCGGTAAGCACCACGCCATAGGACTCCCGCGCCGCCGCGTTGCTGACGTAGCCATCGAGCACGTCATCCAGCACCCGCCTCGGGTCGCGTGCCAGCGGATCGCCATAGCCGCCGGACCCGGCCGGCTGCAGCGCCGCGCGATCTCCTTTGCGCACCACGACGAACGCCCCCTTCGCCGGCAGACGATCGACACTGCCGTCCTTACGCGTGACGCTGCTCTGGAACAACGCGCCCTCCTTGCCACCGAACAGCCCTTTGGGCGCGACCCTGCCGCGCTCGGCAATGGCGGTGAACGTCGCTTCGTCGAATTCGACGCGGTAGATGCGCTCGGTGGTGCAGCCGCCGCGAAAGCGACCGGCGCCACCGGTGTCGATAACGATTTCCCATTTTTCTATGGTCAACGGAACGTTGTGCTCGATCTGCTCCACCGACTGGATTCCGGCGTTGCCGACCAGCACCCGAATCGCATTGATGCCGTCCTTGTCCGGCCTGGCGCCGAAACCGCCCGCGTGCGGGTCGATCTGACCCACGTAGCGGCGGCGCATCGCGCGCACCCGGTCTTCGACCGGATCCGCCCCACCGAAGATGCCGGAGCATGCGGCGTCGTGGCTTTGCGCCACCACCCGCTTGGGCACGGCGGGCGCGAGCGCCGTCAACAGCATGTCGATGACGCGCGGCGAAGTCTCGGTATTGCCGCTGACCACGGATGCAGGATAGGTGCAGTTCAGCAGCGTGCCTTCGGGGCAGATGATTTTGATCGGCCGGTAGCAGCCCTGGTTGATCGGAATGGACGGGTCGGTGATCGCCTTGACCGTGAACCAGGTGCTGTTGCAGGTCACGGCCAGCGGGCAATTGATGCCGCCGCGCACCTGCGGCGCTGTGCCCGTGTAGTCGAACACCATTTCATCGCCCGCTTTGGTGATCTTCACCTTGATCGGGATGAGATCGTCGGGCCAGCCCGGCGACTGCACCGGTTCGATCAGGTCTTCGCCGTAATAGACGCCGTCCGGAATCAAGCGGATTTCGCTGCGCATCAGCCGCTCCGAGTAGCTGAGCGATTCGCGCATCGCCTCGGCCACGGCTGCCTTGCCGTATTTTTGCGCGAGTTCGGACAGGCGCCGGTCACCGACGTAAGTGCCGGAGTATTGCGCCTTGATGTCCAGCAGGCGGTTGTCCGGATCGCGCGTGTTGCGCGTGATCAGGCGCACCATGTCTTCGACCGGGGCGTCGTTGCGGTAGATCAGCACCGGCGGGATGCGTATGCCTTCGGCATGGATGTCCCAGGTCACCGGCGTGTAGCTGCCCGGGCTGGTCCCGCCTATATCCACCCAATGCCCGCGGGTCATGGTGTAGGCGATGATTTCGCCCTCGAAAAACACCGGGCGCGTGAACTGCACGTCGGGCTGGTGGTTGCCCCCGCCGAGATAGGCGTCGTTGCTGATGATGACGTCCCCGGGGCGCAGGTTTTCTACGCCGATCGCCTCGACCGACACCTTGGTGGAGACGACCGCCGATCCGAGCATGGTCGGAATGTCGTTGCCCTGCGCGACGAGTTGCATCTCGGCGTCGAAGATCGCCGCGGACGCGTCGCCGCCTGAATGGATGATCGGACTTCCGGCCGTGTGCATCATCGCGATTTTCATTTCGCGCGCGATGGCATAGAGGGCATTGCGCACAATCTCGTAGGTGATGCGGTCCATCAGTCATGCCTCCCGACATCGACCATCAACGTACCCTCAGGGCCTCTTTTGGCTCGATCCACGGCGTCGATCACGATGCTCGA
Organism: Pseudomonadota bacterium; assembly: GCA_021848555.1. The sequence continues at coordinate 1,875 of JAJZUN010000324.1, forward strand.
GCTTGCCTCTTCGATCACCGCGGGCCCGGTGATGACCTGTCCCGGAGCCAGTTCCGAGCGGCGATACCGCGGCACTTTGCGGAACGCGCCGCCGAGCATGATCCTGCTTTCGCCACACGATTGCGGCACCCCGGTCGCGGCGGCCGCGCCGTCGTCGGGCACACGGCTGCCAATCCTGCCCACCGCGCGGATGCGGATATTGACCAGCCGGATCGGCCGGTCGGGTTGGGTGAAATTCCAATGGCGCTGGTGCTCGTCGGTGAAATCCGTTGCGAGCTGCACTAGACCGCCGCGGTCCAACGCCTGCGACGGCACCTGGATCTGCAAGGTCTCCGCCTGCGACAGATAGTTGCAGTCGGCGAGCCGGCGCACCTCCATGTTTTTTTCCGCGAGGCCGGAGGCGCGCAGCATGCTTCGCGCCTCGTCTTCGAGCTTGCGGAAACCCGCCTCGAGGCTGTTGGCGTCGATGTCGTCGATGTTGCGCACGACGGGCGCCTGCAGGTCGTGGACGAGATCGGCCACGATCATCCCGAATGCGCTGAACAGCCCCGGCAGTGGTGGAACGATCACCGTGGGAATCTCGATCTCGCGCGCCAGATCTACCGCATGCACCGGACCTGCGCCGCCGAAAGGGATGTAGGCAAAATCGCGCGGGTCATAGCCGCACTCGACCGTGACCAAGCGTATGGCCTGCGCCATCAGTGCGTTCGCCACCGAGCGCACCGTGTGCGCCGCCTGCTCGATGCTTATGCCCAGCGGCTTTGCCAGGCGCGTTTCCACCGCGCGCCAGGCCGCGTCCGCGTCGAGCTTGAACTCGCCGCCGAGAAAATGCTCGGCGTCGAGGTAACCCAGGACCAGATTACAGTCGGTCACCGTCGGTTCCTGCCCGCCGCGCCCGTAGCAGGCGGGGCCCGGGTCGGCGCCGGCGCTGGTCGGCCCGATGCGCACGCCGCCGCCGCGGTCGATCCATGCGATCGAACCGCCGCCGGCGCCGATCGAGACGATATCGATGTTCGGCACGCGTATGGTGTAGCTCTTCAGCTCGCACGCGGTGCGCACCTCCGGCCGGTAGTCCCTGATCATCGACACATCGAAGCTGGTGCCGCCCATGTCGCCGGTGATCGCGTTCGGAATCTTCAGGCGCTCGCACAGGCGCGCGGCCGCGGTTACGCCGCCCGCCGGACCCGACTCGAGCAGTGCGACCGGGCGGTTCGCGACCGCGTCGGGCCGCGCCAGACCGCCGTTGGACTGCATGAAGAAAATGTCCGCCTTGATTCCCGCCTCGCGCGATTTGCGCTCGAAAGTGCGGATGTAGCTGCCGCAGCGCGGGCCCAGCATGCCGTTGATGACCGTGGTGCAGGTGCGTTCGTACTCCTGCATCTCCGGGTTGACCTCGCAGGAAGCCGTGACGAAAAGCTGGTCCGGCCCCTGGCGGATCGCCTCGGCCGCGATTTTTTCGTGCGCCGGGTTGACCTGCGAATTCAGCAGGCAGATCGCGACCGACTCGACCCCTTGTTCACGCAGGAAGTCCATCTCCAGCCGCACTTCGTCGACCGAGAGCGCGCGCTCCACCGTGCCGTCGTAGAGGATGCGCTCGTGCAGTTCGCGCCGCAGCCGCCGGGGCACGATCGAAGGCGGGTTGGCGAAAAACAGGTCGTACAGATCGGCCCGGTCGTGGCGCGACCCGCGGCGGATCTCGAGAATGTCGCGAAAACCCTTCGTCGTCAGCAGGGCGACGCGCGCGCCTTTGCCCTCGATCAGCATGTTGGTCGCGATCGTCGTGCCATGGCCGATGAAATCGATCTCCGGACCCGTGAGACCGCTGAGTTCGAGTATTCGCTTTACGCCATCGGACGCCCCTGTGGAGGGGTCGGCGGGCGTGGTGGGAACCTTCGTCGCCCAAAGCCGTCCGCTTGCTTCATCGATCAGGACGACGTCGGTAAACGTGCCGCCGACGTCGATGCCCACCTTGCGCATTCCTACCCCCCCTTTACCTTTTCTTTTCGTCTAAATGGCGAACGAACGCGCCTAAGCCAGCAAAATGAACCGTTTCAATGAAACGTTTCATAAATAGTCTAAATGATCGAAATTCGGCTGTCAACCTCCTCCGCCTTTCCGGCCCACCTGGGTGTTGATCGCATGGCCCAATTCGAGCCTATTGTGGGTAACCGGCAGCACGTGCGGCTCGATTATTCTTGTCTAGAAGGGCATCGTGTGGCATTTCCATGGACTTATCCTTCCCCGCTCCTGGTTACGACACTCGCCGCGTGCGCTCCCGCGATTTTTCCGAACACCGCGCCGCGCAATACCGACGTGGCGCCGGTATAGACTTGGTAATACAACCCGGCAGCCTCCCCTGCCGCATACAAGCCCGGCATCGGCCTGCCATCGCTGTCGATCACCTGCGCGTGCTTGTTGGTCTTCACCCCACCATAGGTGAAGCAGTTTCCGGCAATGATCGGATAGGCATAAAAAGGCGGCGCGTCGATCGGACGGGACCAGTTCGATTTCTGCGGCTCGATACCGGAAGTGCAGAGATGGTCGGGTACGAGGGGAGAAAACGTTCCCTGCGGGCATGCGCTGTTGAACGCCGCGACAGTCCTCTCCAGCCTTTCGGCGGGAATTCTGCAGGCTTGCGCGATCGG
>JAJZUN010000325.1 GCA_021848555.1 Pseudomonadota bacterium
AGTCCGCGTGTCGAGGACTGGATGATGAGCCAGTATTAGACCGTAACTTATTGATTGAGAAGGAGTGGTGGCCAGGGGCGGAATCGAACCACCGACACGCGGATTTTCAGTCCGCTAATTCAGGGCCGCACTAGTCCGCACCGTTTCGGTAGCATTTTCGTAAGTAACTGATTTATTTGCCTTTGAGTCCGCATCGGTTCATATTGTTCCGGTGCCAGCTTTTACGTAACTGCTACGGTACTGCTACGGGGAATTTCAACACCCATTCCGGTAGCAGTAACGGACTATGCGGAGAAACCCATGCCCAATGCATTGACCGTGACCGCCCTTCGCGCGCGCTGGCGCGGCGATGACCTGTGGCTGAGCGATGGCGGGAGCCGGGGAAGCGGACGGCTCGTAGCGCGGATTACACGAGAAGGGACGCACCTGTACTTTCAGCACTTCCACAACGGCAAGCGGCGCTGGTGGCCGATAGGACCGTATGCGGAGCGCGGCACGGACAAACCGGCTGACGGTGAGGCGCTGTCTCTGGTAGGCGCGAGAGCGAAGGCCGCCGAACTGGCCGCGCTATACCGCTCCGGCGTCACCGATCTGCACGGACACTTTGCCAAGGAACGCGAGGCCCGCGAACGTGCGGCACGTGAGGCCGAGGAAGCGGCGCGACGGGCGGCAGAGGATGCCAAGCGCGGCACGCTGGCTCAAATGTGCGATGCCTACACCGAGCACCTGAAGCGGCAACGGAAGCAATCGGCCAGCGATGTGGCCAATATCTTCCGGCACCACGTGCTCGAGGCCGATCCGGCGCTGGCCGCACGGCGCGCTGCGGAGATTACGCCAGAGGAATGTGCCGGCCTGATCGGGCGACTGGTGGACAAAGGCAAAGGCCGCGCCGCTGCCAAGTTGAGAGCGTATCTGCGCGCTGCCTACGGTCTGGCGGCGGCAAGCCATACCGACCCGACCGCCCCGCTCGCTCTGCGCACCTTCGGCATTCGCGCTAATCCATTGAGCGGCATTCCGGCACTGGCGAAATACAGCCGAGCGCGTGACCGCGTGCTCAACGCACCAGAACTGACCGCATTCATGCGGCACGTTGAGGCGCTACCGGAGGGGGCGAACCGGGATGCAATCGCGCTGACGTTGTACCTGGGCGGCCAGCGTCCTGCGCAGCTGCTAAGACTGCGCGCCGCTGACGTTGACCTTGCGGGCGCGACCGTGGCCCTGTACGACTCGAAAGGCAAGCGATCCGCGCCGCGCCTGCACACGCTGCCGCTGACGCGCGAGGCGTTGGCAATCGTGGAACGGCGACTGGCCGGCCTGAGCGGCGATGACCGCGTATTCACCACCCGACCGGAGACCTTATCCGCCGTCGTGGCGGACATTTCCGCCGAAATGGTGGAAGCCAAAGAGGCGCGTGAGGCATTCCAGTTGCGCGACCTACGGCGCACCTGCGAGACGATGCTGGCGAGCCTTTCGGTGTCATCGGACGTGCGAGCGCAGTTGCAGAGTCACGGCCTGGGCGGCGTACAACACCGGCACTATGACAGGCACGATTACATGCCCGAGAAGCGGCGAGCGCTCGATCTGTGGGCCGCGCACTTGCGGCGACTGAGGGACGGCGAGCAATCCAACGTAGTGCCGATGGTGCGGCCCGCGAGCGCGTAACTGAATCCGCCGCGCCTACCCTGCCGCTGATCCCGGCGGGGGAAAACCGGGAATCCTGACCCGGCTGGCGCGGTGGCTCTCAATCAGGAGCGTCACAGGAGACGCACGTGCCGAACACACCGAAGCGATTGACGCCGGAGGCAGTGACCCGCTGGCGGCGCAAAGATATCTGGACGATCTACGAGACAGCCTTTCTGCTCTGTGGATACGAACCGCCCGCCGATATGCGAGCGGAAAAACAGACTCCCGATGAGGTACGAGAGGCTGCCGAGAACATGGGGCGCGCACGGATCGCGGGACGGCTACGCACCATTGGCCCCGAGGATGAGAACGGGCGCAAATACATGCTGCGCCAGCGTGACGTGAATGAATGGGCGGCGAGTGCATACCCGGAATTTCTGCGCACCGCTGTTCTTGCCGCGCATAATCCGCACACCGACCCACTACCCGCAATCACGCTGCCCGCCGGCACCCGGGTTGTGCCAACGATGGCAATTCCGAGGCTGATTGCCGAGGCATTCCACCCCGGGGCTGATCCGAACGGCACCGCGTTTCAAGCGGCCCTGCGCTCGCACACTCGACTGTTGGACAAGGCGGCGCGTGATGGAACTGTGCGGGTTGTGTCATTCTACGGCGAGCCACTAGACCTGAGCGCGACAGGGTTTGCCGTAGCCGGCGCGCATGTGACCGTCGATGAGCTGTGCCGCTACCTTGCCGGACTGCCCGTGCCTGTCGCGTTGCGCATCGGTGAACCGGAAGTGCAAGAGCCTGCGCAAGAGGCGCGCAAGCGGGAGCGCGCTGATGACCTTGCACCGCTGATTGAGGAAGCGGCCAGCGGCATCAAGGCGTCTGGCGGCGAAGTCACCGCCGCAACCGTCTACCCAAAGCTCCGAACGATGGCCTTGTCCAGACGTGAACCGTTCACGGGCGACGAAAAAAGGAAGTTGGGCCTCGCATGGAACACTGCGGCGGGCGAGCTACGCTACCTCGACAAAGAATCGCTCCGAAAGCGACTGACCCGCCGCTAACCGCCGCTAACCGCCGCTAACCGCCGCAAGGACCAGCAGCGCATTTTCCGGCCTTACTGTCCGTGCCTAACCGCAGTTATGCGGCAGGAATGGAGCGGACGAAATGCTGTTGAAAGACGTTGAAGTTGCCGGACGGCTGGGCATGGCGCGGTCGACCACCTGGGAATCCGTAAGACTTGGCACATTGACGGTCCCGATCCGGCGCGGCGCGAAGTGGTCGCGCTGGCCGAGTCACGAGATCGACCGCATAGAGGCGGCAATCGTTGCCGGCGCATCGGACGATGAGTTGCGCGAGCTGGTGCGGGAATTGATGGAGGCCCGCACTGCCGGCGGGGTAGCGGCATGAACGCGGTAACACCGTTCATGGATGCGCCGCCACCCGACGATGGCGTGCCGCCGCTGGAAGTCTATTTGAACGAGCCGTTCGCGATGCTGGCCGCGCAGAACATCGAGGCGCTGCGGAACGCAACACCCAACCCCATCGCGTCACCCGATGATGACCGTCTGCGCGCCGCGGCAGCGGCACTCGGCGCGGAGTTGGATGCGGAGGAGGAAGCCGACGCCGAGGAAGCTCGCGCGGCAGGCTGGGAAACGCCGAACCCAATCGTGTGCGAGTTGCGCAAAGTTCCGCCATTCAACCCCGGCGCGCTGCTGCCCGAGGTGCTGCGCGCATGGGTCATGGACGAAGCCGAGCGTATGCCGTGCCCGCCGGACTTTGTGGCGGCGGCGGCAATCGTCGCTCTCGGCTCGCTCATTGGCGCTCGCTGCGCAATCAAGCCGAAGGCGCGGGACCCATGGCTTGTTGTGCCCAACCTATGGGGCGGCATCGTAGGCGACCCGTCGGCAAAGAAAAGTCCCGCGTGGGGTGCTGCTCTGCGACCGCTCGACAAGTTGATAGCCGATGCGATCAAGGCGCACACCGCCGAGGAGGCCGAACACAGACAGGCCGCCATGATCTATGAGGCGCGGCAGGAGGCGATCAAGTACAACCTGAAAAAGGCCGCCAGAACGGGCGAAGGCAACACTGGCGCTATCGCCGCCGAGCTGACACAAGTAGAGGAGCCACAAAAGCCGGTTATGCGCCGGTACAAAACGAATGACACCACGGTTGAAAAGCTAGGCGAGATTCTGCGCGACAACCCCGCCGGCACGCTGGTTCTGCGTGATGAGCTTGTTGGCCTTATCGCAAACTGGGAGCGCGAAGGCCGCGAGGGCGACCGCGCTTTTTTTCTTGAGGGCTGGAACGGCACACAGAACTTTGACGTGGACCGCATCGGGCGCGGGCATGTGATGATCGAGAACCTTTGCGTTTCGATCTTTGGCGGCATTCAGCCGGACAAGCTGATCGGATACCTTGAACAGGCAACCAATGCACTCGCCAATGACGGGATGTTGCAGAGATTCCAAGTCCTGGTGTACCCGGATCACCGCACCTGGGAATATCGAGACCGCGACCCGGACGCCGAGGCGCGCAAGGCCGCGTATGCCGTATTCGATAAGCTGGCCGGAGCGGACCCGGTGGCACTCGGCGCAGTGCCGAAGGATGGCGAAGCAAAATTCCCTTACTTTCGGTTTTCCCCCGAAGCGCAGGAGCTGTTCATTGAATGGGCAACCGATCTGCACTGCGCGCGGATCGAGGGCGAGGAAAGTCCGATCATCCGCCAGCACCTGGCGAAGTACGACAAGCTGTTTCCGGCCCTGGCACTGATCCTGCACCTAGTCGATTGCGTGAGCGGCGACACCACCGGCCCGGTGAGCGCGGCGGCGGCGATCCGTGCGGCGGCGTGGTGCGAGCACTTGGAAGCGCACGCGCGCCGCTGCCACG